>CAYXXQ010000512.1:0-2072 GCA_964469075.1 uncultured Rhodobacter sp. | reverse complement strand
GACACCGGATGTCCTGGCCAGGATCGAGGCTTTGCCGCAAGTGCAACAAGCCAAGCTGTTGACGTTCTGAGCGGCGTCAGTCTTCCGCGCTGACGGATTCAATATAGAACAGCAGGTCCTCGACCTGCTGTTCTGAAAACTGCCATTGGGGCATTGGTTCGTGGCCCAGGGGCAGGCCCTCAAGCAACTGATCTGCGATGCCTTCCAGCGTCAGCGTGGACACAAGGGTCGAAAAGGGCGGTGATTTTTCCTCTGTGCCGGGCCCCGGACCCGCAATGGCATGACATCGCGCGCACAATAACTGCGCCAGTTCCTGACCCCGTTTGACGTAGACCGCGTCATCTTCCGCATGCGCGGCCATCTGACCGGCTGTCATGGCCAGGATTGTCAGCCCCATCAGGGCGGGCGTAAATCTTCCAGGTAACAAGATATATCTTTCCTTTGGTACAGCGCCGCAGTTTCGCCCTATCTAGGGTCATAACCCTAGCATATCCTAGTGCAGATCGAGAGTGGCGACTTTGAGGAAAATCAAATCATGAAACTGCATCGCGTACTGCTGTCGGGTGTTTTTATGTCCTTGTATCTTGCACCTGCCCTGGCAGACGAGATACGCAGCGAGCTTGATCTTGCGGAAGTTACGGTCAATCCCCGCGGTGCCCAGTTGATGCGCACCGGCGACGTTGACCTGCCCGCCGGCACGCATGAAGTGGTTCTCGATACGTTGCCACAAGGCATCCTGCCGGCGTCGGTACAGGTCGACGGCGTGTCATCCGGAGATGTGGAAATCGGAACCGTGGATGTGTCCCGGATCGCGCTTGATCCTGAACTGCAGGCAAGCGGCAAGCGCCGGTCTCTGCAAGACGAGCTGGAGGCGCTGGCGCGCGATCGGGCACGCCATGAACGTGTGCGGATTGACGCCGAGTTTCGCCGTGCCACGCTTGAGCGACTGACCAGCGGTCAAGGCGCAGCGCCGTTTGCCGGCGGCGAAAGGCCGGCAACGGAACGTGTCAACGACTTTGAGACGGTAGGTTTTTGAGTTTAGGCTTGGGCTGGCTCTGTTTTCTTGGGCGGGTTGATCCAGACGGCGGTCGGGATTTGGGGCGGTTTGGGGTGCTGGCGGACGAAGCGCTCCGGTGAGCGGAGGAACGCCGCGTCGAGGGCGGTTTGGCGGGCGGCGTGGATTGCGCTGGCCTGCCCGAAGTGGATTTGGTCGGGCGTCATCAAGCCGATGCCTGCGTGATGATGGTCCTCGTTATACCAAGTGAAGAAGCGGCGGCAGAATGTGCGGGCCTCGTCGATGGTTTGGAACCGTTTTGGGAACTCTGGCTGATATTTCAGCGTCTTGAAGTGGGCCTCCGAGAAGGGGTTGTCGTTCGATGTGTGCGGCCTGCTGTGGGATTTGACCACGCCGAGATCGGCGAGCATCAGGGCGGTCGCTTTGGCCTTCATGGGGGCGCCGCGATCTGCATGCAGGGTCAGCTGGTCGGGCGGGACAGCATGTTTTGTCATGGCGTCTTTGAAGAGTGCTTTGAATTGACTGGCGTTTTCCGCATACTCGATGCGCCAACCGACGACCCGGCGGCTGAAGATGTCGAGAATGACATAGAGGTAGAAGTAAGACCATTTCACCGGCCCCATCAATTTGGTGATGTCCCAGGACCACACCTCATTTGGCCCTTCGGCCAGAAGCTCGGGCTTTTGATAGACCGGGTGGCGACGCAGCCTGCGGCGTTCCGCAACCTCGCCATGGGCGGCAAGGATGCGATACATCGTGCGGATCGAACACAGATAGACGCCTTCATCAAGCAAGGTGGCATAGACCTCGGTCGGGGTCTGATCCGAGAAGCGGGGCGTGCGCAAGTGGGCAAGCACCTGATCCCGTTCACTTTCCGACAAGGCGCGTGAGACAGGTGGCCGAGGTTTTGTCGCGCGGGGCGGAGCGATCAGCGCCGTGCGATGCCGATGCACAGAGGCCCGCGACACCTCCAAGGCCGCGCAGACCGCCGTCGTCAGGCCGCTGCCCGGGATCAATGCCACAACGGCGGCCATCACGATTTGCCGTTGCTGGCGGA
>CAYXXQ010000511.1:0-2072 GCA_964469075.1 uncultured Rhodobacter sp. | reverse complement strand
TCGATCCTGCTGTCGCTTGAGGCGACTTTGGAAGCGTTGCAAGAGGTTGAAAAATCCGCCTGCGCCTGATCGCGGCGGCAAAAACCCTATCAGCCCAAGGTAAAAAAAACGCCGCAGCTTCCGGTAAAGGAAGTGCGGCGTTGAAGTTGCGTGTCCGGTATTCCCGTTTGTGATCACAAAATGATCAAGTGCTGTCAGGGCAGGCAAGACCTGAAGCGCGCGCATATCAAATTAGGGGACAGAGATGCGCGACAAGGCAAAACGGGACGGACCGCAGGCGAAAACGTCAGACCATGCCAGGAAGGCTAAGGCCGATAAAAACAACGACAAAAATGGCGGCAACACCGATTGAATCTTCAAGCACGGTATTGGGGGCGCGGGCGATAATGCGAGTGGCTTGCCTGATCATGTTGCTGTTTCCTGCCAAATAGGGTGTTTTGTTGCTTCTTTGTTCTCATTTTTGGCAGAACTTGTAAAGAACTTTTTAAGAACATTCGTGAACAAAATTTCCAGTAAGATTAAGAAGTCTGCTTAACCTACTGTAATCATACGAATAGATTTGTCTTTTTCCATCAACCAAAGCAACACCCGAACCGCCTTACCTCGGGTCGAGGTAAGTTCCGGGTCTGTTCCCATCAGCAACCGGGCGTCATCCTGCGCGGCTTTCATCAAATCTGGGTGGGTTTCCAGATCAGCGATGTGAAACCTTGGCAGGCCGGATTGCGCCACGCCCAAGACATCGCCAGCACCGCGCAGTTTCAGATCCTCTTCTGCTAACAAGAATCCGTCGTCGGTTTCGCGTAGCACCGCCAAACGCTTGGCAGCGGTGTCGCCCAATGGCGGCGTGTAGACCAGCAAACAAGACGAGGCCGCCGTCCCCCGCCCGACCCGGCCGCGCAATTGGTGCAACTGCGCCAGGCCAAAATTTTCGGCCCGTTCGATCACCATGATCGACGCATTGGGCACATCGACCCCAACCTCGATCACCGTGGTTGCGACCAAAACTTTGGTGTCACCAGCTGCGAACTTCGCCATCGCCGCGTCTTTTTCTGCGGCCGGCATTTGGCCATGCACAAGGCCGATCTTGTCTTCGCCAAGCGCAAGGCGCAGCACGCGGTGACGTTCGGCAGCGGCGGTCCAGTCGACCAACTCACTTTCCTCAACCAGGGGGCAAACCCAATAGGCTTGGCGGCCCTCGGCGATCGCAGCATCCAGATGATCGATCACTTCCTGCAAGCGCCCGGCTGAGATCACCACGGTCTTGATCGGCTGTCGCCCCGGTGGTTTTTCGTCCAGCACCGACACGTCCATGTCGCCGTAATGGGTCAATGCCAGCGAGCGCGGGATCGGCGTCGCCGTCATCACCAGAACGTCAACCGCCCGGCCCTTGGCGCCCAGATCCATCCGCTGGCGGACCCCAAACCGGTGCTGTTCGTCTATTATCGCCAGCCTCAGATCGAAAAATTCAACGTCCTTTTGGAACACCGCATGGGTGCCAAGCAGGATCTGGATCGCGCCCTTTTTCAGGGCCGCAAGCTTGGCTGCGCGCTCTGCCCCTTTATCCCGCCCGGTCAAAAGTTCCATCACAACGCCCGCGGCTTCGGCCATCGGGCGCAGGTTTTCCAGATGTTGCCGCGCCAGAATTTCCGTCGGTGCCATCATCACGCCCTGGCCGCCAGCCTCCACCACTGTCAGCAGCGCCATCAATGCCACCAGGGTTTTGCCGGCCCCGACATCGCCCTGCAACAGCCGGTTCATCCGAAGGGCCGAGGCCAAATCGTCCGCAATTTCACCAATCGCACGTTGCTGTGCGCCGGTCGGCTTGAAGGGCAAAGCCTTTAGAACCTTGGCCTGCAATTTGCCGGTGGCAACCGAAGGCACACCCTTGGCGCGGCGGATTTTTGCCCGCGCCAGGGCCAGCGTGACCTGATGGGCAAACAGCTCATCATAGGCCAAACGCTCACGGGATTTGGCGCGCGGCGCCACCTCGACAATGGATTTCGGGCGGTGCGCATTATTGATCGCGTCAGCCCAATCAGGCCAGCCGAACTTCTTTTTCAGCGACGGCTCAA
>CAYXXQ010000510.1:0-2073 GCA_964469075.1 uncultured Rhodobacter sp. | reverse complement strand
TGCCAGGCGATCTGGGTTGATCGGTAGTCAGGGAAATATCCCAGCACATTTGCAGGCGGCAGCATCCTAGGCACGGTTTCCGCCAGTAGATCCCCGTCCAGTCGATCGGCTGCATCGGTGCGGTTATTCCACGGCTTGCACGAAATTCATCTGTTGCCTGCCGACAGGGCGGCAGGGCGTTGTAATCGTCGATGATGACAAAGCCGCCAGGGCTGAGTTGACCGTAAAGATTGATCAGAATATCCCGGGTCGACACGAACAGGTCACCATCCGCCCGCAACACCGCCAGCCCCCCAGTCTGAAGGTCGGGCAAACTGTCGGCGAACAGGCCTTTGACGAAACGGACGTTGTGATCGGGGTCAAGGTTGAACTGGCGAAAATGCCGCCGCACCTGATCAAGCGAGCAGGCCAGCGTCGGGTCAAGATGCAAGGGAAACCCCTGATCGGCCGCATGATCTGATTGCGGCAGGCCTGCGAAACTGTCAGCTACAAAAACCAGCCGGTCCTGATCAGGTGCCAGCAAATCCAAAAGCGCGCGCGCGAATATGCAGGCCCCGCCGCGCCAGACACCGGCCTCCAGAAACCCGCCGGGGATGTCGTCCGCGATCACGCGGCGCAGCAGACCCTCGATATTATCAAGCCGGGCCTGGCCCAGCATGGACATCGGAAATCCGAAAATCCGTTCCTTGTAGTGATTTTGTTCATTCTGGTCGGCGACAATCAGCGCCATCGCATCGGCACAATCAGTGCCAATGTCGATCACATGACGCAGATCGTAAGGCTGGGACGTATCGAAACAGTCGATAAGATATTTGATCCGAAGGCCGTTTTCACGGGAAAATTTTCCGCTGATAACCTCCTTCAGCAGGGAAATGTACCGGATGTCCGAATCCATCACTTCGCCGTTTTCTGAATGACAATCACGCATATGAACCTGTCCTTGTTGAAGATCACCATCCATATCGGTCCACCAAAGACCGGCACGACGACCCTGCAAACGCATTGTTTTCAGAAGATTGATAATATTCGGTTTCTAGGAAAGCCTTGGTTCACCCCAAATGTGCCCTATCCGCAATGCGTCGCGCTGCATCAGGCGATTAACCAGATTTGGCAAGCGCCGGTTGCAGGGTATGACAAAGGCAAGGTGCGCACTGCCGTGCAGCAATACTTGACCAGCCGTTTTGGCGCGGTACTTGCCAAAATTGGCGACGCTTTCTACGACACGCCGTTTTTGCTGTCGGAAGAGGGCCTTGGCCTGACATTGACCCAGCCGCATCATGTGATTGCGGACCGATTGGCAGCACTGTTTCCCAGGGCGGCTATCGCCTACGTCAAGCGCGACCCGATGGCGGCTTTGCGGTCTGGGCATGCTTGGTTATACGCCCGCGCCCAGACCGATCTGGATTTCACCGATTGGATCAGATCAGGTGTTCAACCGGATGGTACCAGCCCAGCCGCCGCAGCGATGCGCTGTTATCGTTATGACATTCTTGACCAGACCTATGGCGACCGGTTTCAAACGGTTCGGGCGGTGCTTTTTGAGGATATCTTCAAAGACGACACCCGGTTTTTGACGGCATTGCTGGGGGTCGTTCCAAAACCCAGCCCGGGTTTTCAACCGCCTTCCAAAGTTTCTGAGAATGCCGCGAAGAACCGCACGATTGCGGAGCTGCACCGCGCCGTCAAGAAATCCATCCGCCTGCTGAACAAGCTCGGGAACAAGCGTCTGGACGAAAAACCTGAATACCTGGGCGAAGGCCCGCTTTGGCACAGGTTAGAACGTCCCTTGGCCCCCATCACATGGGGCAAGCGCAAGTTTCAGGTAACAGAAGCCGCTGCCGAAATGATCGGCCGGTATTACGATCAATCCTGATCGTAATTCGGATCGGCCAGCTTGCTTAGATAGCGGCCATATTCGTTTTTCTGATACTTCTCAGCAATCGCCATAACGTCATCGCGACTGATCCAACCGTTGTTGAAAGCAATCTCTTCCGGGCAGCCGACCTGCATGCCCTGGCGGTTTTCCAGCGTGCGCACGAAATTGCCGGCATCCAGCAGGCTGCCGTGGGTGCC
>CAYXXQ010000509.1:0-2077 GCA_964469075.1 uncultured Rhodobacter sp. | reverse complement strand
GCCAGATGTTGAATTTCGCCAGTGGCGATGTGCGCGAAGACCTGCTTGAAAGCCTGGATGCCGCCGACGCGGATATGGCCGCCAGAATCCGCCGGTCGATGTTCACCTTCGCTGATATTCCCGACCGGGTCGAGGTGAAGGACGTGCCCAAACTGGTGCGTGCGGTCGAAAACGACGTGCTGGTCGCAGCCCTTGCAGGTGGTGGTGCCAGCCAAAAAGACGCAGTCGATTTCATCCTGGCCAACTTGTCCAAACGCCTGACAGAACAGTTGGTGGAAGAAATGCGCGAAATCGGCGAAGTCAAACCCAAAGACGCCGACAAAGCCATGAGCGCCTTGATCCAGGGCATACGGGGCCTGGAAACCACCGGTGACATCGTGCTGATCCAGCCGGATGAATGACCGGGTTGGGTTGGTGATTGTTTGCGAGGGGGCGTTAGGCGACGGAGTCGTATCCGTGACGCTAAGCGCTGCCCCCGAACATCCTCGCGACCCACATTGGATTGGTTCGTTTGAATATGTCGAACTGAATGCCGCTAAAGAGTGATCGGTGGACCATCTTCATAGCAACAGCTGATTGGCGTGGTTGCCAGGTTTGCCTCAAACGCCCAGACACAATTGCGTGTTTTGATGGGGCCGTTTGACGTGAACATCGGAACCCCAGCAATCAAGGTTTTGGTTCGCCGCGGCTTGCGGAGCCCGCCGGGGTCATAAAAGCGGCTTGAACTGCCGTCTTAACCGCCTGAACCCCCGAACGGATAGGAATCAACAGAGCAACAGACGCAATTTCCATCGTCGTGAAAACGGATCTGATGGGAGGGCCGGAACCATCTTTGCAAAAGAGAAAGGTGATCACGGTTGCTTAGGCGGTTTGCATGGCTTTTCGGCGGCAGTGATGTTGACCTTAGTCAAACCAAAACACCGGCCACCAAACCTCGTCCTGATGCTAGGGCTTCACGAACTCGGTTGTGCCACATCGGCATCGACAGTCTCCACCCCGGACCTCTCAGCCAGCATATCCCCAGCGCCATCAGCCTCAGGCTTTGCCAGCTCTCCCGCCAGCACGCGTTTCGCGTCAGCCGGGGTTATCCCGGGGGCGGTGGCCACGCCACTTTCGCGGACGAAACCGGTGACTGACACTGCTTTTTTACTGTTGATCTGGCCAAGCCGCGCCTCCAGCCGATCTTTGCCGTCGCGGGTGCGCAGGCGCAGGTCAGATAAGGCGCTGGCTGGAAACGGTACCATATCGCCGGGTTTCAGGCCGATCACCTGACCCAATGTCATCGGGATGGTGTCAAGCACCGCCTGCATTTCCAAGGGGGCTGCCAGAATGGTTTGCGCCAGGTTTGCAGCCCAAACGGGATCGGCCTCCGCCGTCTCCGCTTGATCGCCGGCCCAGATTTCGGTCGGCAGCACCAGGGTCAGGCTGCCGCCGCGAATGCCGTCCTGAAAGGTGACTTGACCGCTTAGCACGGCATATTCGCGGTCTTCCAGCTGGTAAATCAAGCGGGTCGGATCGACCTCGTCGCCGGTGATATCAAATTCCGGCAAGGCGGCGGTATCTGTCAGGGCCCTGAATTCACCGGGCAAGCGGGCCAGGAACGGTGCAAAAAACTCCCGCGCCAGGGCCGCGTCGATCCGGGTTGGTGGGCGCGGTTGGCGCAGCACGTTTTTGTCCGACGCACCGGTCATCAGTTCGACAATCGCGTTGATCAGCAGGCCATCAAGGCACACCAAACTGCGCCGCCCGTTATCAGCGGTGACTACCAAGCACAGGATTGGTGACGTCAGATCGCCAAGGGCCGCTTTCGCGTCCTTATGCGCCACCTCCAAATCGAAAAAATCCGCTGTGACATCAAACAAGTGCCGTGCGGTTTTGCCAATGGCAGCGGCCAGGGCGGCGGGCGCGAAATCAAGCGGGCCGGCGGCAGCATTGCGGCCAAGCGCAATCATTTTGCTTATTGTCCCGCTCACATCCCTGCCCTTCTGACCTACGCAGGCCAATCCAATCGGCCCCTTCAGGCCGGTTAACCAACAGAATAGACCGGAGGTGATTTAGAAAGGGTTTACCGCGCGGC
>CAYXXQ010000508.1:0-2078 GCA_964469075.1 uncultured Rhodobacter sp. | reverse complement strand
AAGCAACAGTAAAAGTTTCAGGAGTTGAATTATAAGGAACTATTGTTTCTCCGAAAGGATAAATTTGTTGAACTTCTATGAGAATATCTCCTAAATCTCTATAATAATAAGCGTGATTGGCCTCTGAAACTTTTTGCATCGCTAAAATTTTATATTTATCAAAACATGAAGGTTCGACAACATTCATTTCGGTACATTGAAATTCAGGTAAAAATGCAACCGTTTGAGATAACTCAACAGCTCTAACATCTTTATATTCTGAAATATCTTGGCCAACTGATGCAGTTTTAATTTTTACATAAAATACTAATCCAACTACAAGTAACATGAAGAAAATAAACAATATTGCTATTGTTTCTCCGAATTGCATTTGTGATTTTTTTTTCATTTTAAAGTTCTCAATTAGTATAATAAGGGACAAGATCTTAACTGTAACTCGTTATTAATATTTTTAAGAGATGAAACATAGTTTCCTAAAATATTTAATTCGGGATCATAACCTAATTTAGTGTTTTTAGCTATCTCCCCCGGTATTCCTGAGGGATTTTCAACAGCGCCCCTCAGATAAATTTTTGAACAAGTTGTATCAACAAGTAATTCTTTTAATTGAAGAACTTTTTCAGATATTACTTCGGACATAACATTCCATTGGAGCCAAGCTTTGTTTAATGTGCAAACATAGGTATCAGGATTAGTTGAAAATATTGCTCCGTATAATGTAGGATTATCAAGATATCTTATTTTAGTAAAAGTCGAGTCTTGTAATTCTCTAACAACTAATTCATCTCCATCATTCTTTAAAAAAACTAAATTATTAATATCTCCGGTACCTGCATATATGGGTAAAATTAATAACCCTGAAACTTCTCTTCCGGAAAATAAAGGAGGAATTTTAGGAGTAAATTTTTCTTCGGTTAAATAAATAAATCTTGTGTGCGTTTCTGCTCTTGGTTTGAGAGTTGAGTATTCAGATTCTGGATCTTCATCATAGGTTAGTATATTAAAATTACGATTTAATTTTACCGGGAGTGAAGTATTTAATTGTTCAAAAAACGATAAGTCTTTTAATGATTCTTCAACAACAAAAACATATCTGATGTCCGGATTAGTTATGTATAAAAAATTTGCAACTTTGTAAGGTGCATTCCATTCTAAAGTCCAGGTATTAATCATCCTGCCTTCAATTTTTTCCGGCGCAAAAACTATTTTATTATTTAATCTTTTACTTATGTCTCCAACATAATAATCATTACAAGAAAACTCCACAGAAAATTTAGGCGTGTCTATTTCTTGAAAAGTTCCTGCAGTAACTTTAGAACCGGTTAAAACAGTGTTAAGTTGTTGAGTTAATTTTGCAGAAATTGATGTTTCGGAAGAAGCTTTTTGTTTTATTACAACAATACTAAAAAAACCTATTATTACAGCTCCAGCTATTAAAACAAAAATCCACTTAAATTGTGTTTCTGCTTCTTGGGCTTTTTTTGATGCTAATAATTTGTTTTTTCTAATTCTTGACATTTTTTTAATTAATTAACTCCTGGGTTTAACTTCAATCCCTTCGGGACTAATTTCTACTCCATCGCCAACACTATATAAATTTAAATTAATTTTACCTGATTTAATAGGAACACAAACAATTCCTCCTGAATTAACAGGTAATTTAACATTTTGTAAATTAAACGAATCTCCCGAAGGAAGTAAAAATACATTACTTAAAGTTATTCTATCTAGAGGCACATGATTTTTATTATATTCTTCGAATCCTTGTTTCCAAGTTTCGCAAACTAAAGGTTCAAAACTTTCTTCATTTTGTGCACAAGAAATTAAAGGTATATTCCCCTTACTTGATTCGATATATTTAGAAACTCCCGGAGAATAAGTTGAAAAATCCACCACACAAAATTTTTCATATTTTCCTGAAACTAATAATGAAGTTTTTTTTACGGTGCCATAATCTGAAACCATCGATTTAACCGTGTTTTCTAATTGTTGTTTAAATGATAAAAATGCTACTTCATCTCCTTTTTCAGAGAAATCACTTATTGCTTTATAACCGTAAACTATTATTGCTGATACAA
>CAYXXQ010000507.1:0-2079 GCA_964469075.1 uncultured Rhodobacter sp. | reverse complement strand
CCGACCGCCAAGCCAGGTCTTGACCAGATCATCGGCGTCATCGGCCAGAAAATCCTGCATGATCTGGTGCGCGCCACCGGATTGCGCCGCGCCTATTGCGCCTTTGTCGCCAGTCGCGGCCTGCAAAGCGTGCCAGGCTCACGCGATCCAAGGACATGCGTCAACTATTTCTACGCCTGGGTCGTGCCCTATGTGCATGTCATCCCCGAGGCCGTTACCGCCCGCGGCACCGCCCTGAAAATCGCCGAAGGGGTGGAGCGGATCAGCCATCGCAGCGTTGATCCCACCGCCAAGAACTACCACTGGGGCGATATCACCGACGCGCTGTTTCAGGCGATTGATCAGGGTTTTGACACCGTCGCCCTGCCCGATGCTGACGGCAATATCAGCGAAGGCCCTGGCTTCAATATTTTCGCGGTACGGGACGGCGAGGTGATGACGCCGCTAACTGGGGTTTTAGAAGGCATCACCCGCAAATCCGTAATCGAGATTTGTGAACGCCTTGGCTTGCCGATCCGCATCCGCGCCATCCCGGTCGCCGCGTTTTTGGAGGCGGACGAGGTGTTTCTGACCTCCTCCTCCGGGGGGGTGATGCCGGTGACCCGGATCAACCAGCGCATTCTTGGCAATGGCGTGCCGGGGCCGATCACCGACCGGCTGCGCCAGTCCTACGAGGCTATGCGCGCCACCGGCCCGCAGCGGATCGCGATCAGCTATGCCGACGACACCTAGCCCGGATTACAAGGCGGTGCTGGCCGGGCTTGATCCTGCCGACCGGCAGGCTTTGGCGCAAAAATCAAACCGCGTCGGGCTTTGGCATCTGACGTTGCATTGGGGGTTGATCCTGCTGGTCGGCGCGTTGATCCACGCCCGCATCCCGCTTTGGCCGATGCTGCTGCCACTGCAAGGCATTCTGATCATTTTCAACTTCACGCTGCTGCATGAATGTACCCACAAAACCCCGTTCCGCACCCCCTGGCTGAACGAGGTGGTCGGCGTGATTGCGGGCATCGCGGTCGGTCTGCCGTTCCTGTGGTTTCGCTATTTTCACCTCGCGCATCACCGCCACACCAACGACCAGGCCCGCGATCCGGAACTGGTTGGCCACCCCAAGCCCGACACCTGGCGCGCCTATCTGTGGCATCTGTCCGGCCTGCCGGTTTGGTGGGGTCAGGTTGCGGGTTTGTTCCTACGTGCCACCGGTCAGGATCAACTGCCTTATGCCCCAAGATCCAAGCGCTGGATACTGACACTTGAAAGCATTTTTCTTGTTATATTTTATGGGCTTATATGTCTTTATTCAATTTATACTTCAAGCGAACTGCTGATCCTGTGGATCCTCCCGGCCCTTCTTGGCCAGCCGTTTTTGCGGCTATTCCTGCTGGCAGAGCATGGCCGTTGCCCGTCCGTGGCCGATATGCTGGTAAATTCCCGCACGACGCCGACATTGGCGCCGATCCGGTTTCTGACCTGGAACATGCCCTTTCACGCCGAACATCACAGCGCGCCGAACGTGCCGTTCTTTCAACTGCCGCACCTGCACGTGTTGATCAAGGCGCATCTAAAAACCACCGCCGACGGCTATGGAAAATTCCACAAATCCTACGTCAAAGGGTTTCAATCCACCGGGCGCGGTGGATAACTACCCTGTCAATTTACAACATCTGATTTGATTTTCTTCAGGGTTTTCGCCAAAGAACCTGACAAAATCCCGCAAGCTGGGGAAATCAGCTTTCGTTATCCACAGACCCGCGAAATCCGGTAGCAACGACGAATTTTTCCGAGCTGTCAGCCCGGCTGGCCGCCGGTTTCACATTCGCAACCTTGGTGAAATTCTGTTTCAGCAGCTTTTGCAAATCGCCCTCGGCCCCGCCTGCCAGAACTTTGGCCACGAAGGTGCCGCCCTCTTCCAGCACGTCAAATGCGAAGTGGGCCGCCGCCTCGCAGAGGGCCATGATCCTGATGTGATCGGTCTGTTTATGGCCGCTTGCAGCCGCTGCCATATCCGACATCACAACGTCGGCCCGACCGCCAAGCCAGGTCTTGACCAGATCATCGGCGTCATCGGCCAGAAAATCC
>CAYXXQ010000506.1:0-2090 GCA_964469075.1 uncultured Rhodobacter sp. | reverse complement strand
ACGATAATCGCTTAAACCAAAAGCGCGGATGTCGGTACCATCCAGCAAAATCCGCCCCTGGCTGGGTTCAATAAACCGCGACAACAGCTCAAACAGCGTGGTCTTGCCAGCCCCGCTGCGGCCGATAATGGCGACGGTTTCGCCTGGCTTGATCTCAAAACTAAGGTCGGTCAGGGCGTAGTCGTCGTCGCCCGAATGGGAATAATAAAGATTTTCAAACCGCAACCCGCCCTTCACTTTGGCAGGCACCGGGGACGTGCCGGTTTCCTGTTCGGTGTCGATTTTCATCAAGCCATTCAGCCGGTCGATGATGGCAACCAGTTGGGACAGGCGGCCAATTGCATGACCGGATTCCTGCAAGGGCGGATAGGCAAGGCCAAGGCAGACCAGAAAGGCCGTCAGGTTTTCGGCATCAGTCAGGCCCTGTGAAATCATATAGTAGCTGGTGAAAATCAGCCCAACGAGGGCCAGCGCCAGCGTCACCGCCAGCAACATCGGATGGGCGATTTCCATGCGTTCGCGCCGCATCAGTATCTTCAGGGCCTCGTCATTCTGATCGCTGAACCGGTTGGCAATCTGGGTTTGCAGGTTCAGCGATTTAATCTCGCGCGCGGACGAGGTAATCTCGGAAAACCGCGTCAACAAATGCGACAGGGCGGATTGCGACTCTGCCGCGTAATTGCGCAATGCCCGGCCAAAAAAGCCGGTGACGAATACCAGCGGCGACACAAAAACCGCAAGGCAGACGAACAATATCCAATTGTACCAGATCATCGCCCCGGCAAAGATTAAAACCGACACGAGGCTTGGCACAAGCACCGCGATGACCACGGTGAACGCCTGAAGAAACACCTGCAAATCATTGGAAAAGCTCGAGATTAAAGAGCTTCCAGCCGTTGCGTCGATATTGCGTGGTCGTGCGTCCAGGATTTTACGAAACACCGTCAACCGCATGTCGCTGGTGACGTTGAAGGCAAAACGGGTCATCAGATAGATCTTGGCAAAGTTGGTGACGGTGGCGACGGTGAAAACCGCCAGGCCAAACGAGAGACTGCGCAGAAGGTCAGGCACGGTGCCATCACCATCCAGCAGATCCATCAGGTTGGCGGCCCATTTTGGCATCAGCAGGAACAATCCGGTTGAGATCGCCAAAAACAGCATGGCGGCCAAAACCTCAGGAAAACGGCGGCGGATTTCGCCCAGCGCGAATTTCAGCGGTTTATCCATGTCAATTTGCATCGGTGCGCCTGCTGTCCAGATGATCAATTATCGCATCGGCCATGATCCTGGCCGCACCAGGTTTGCCCATCGCAGCCTTCAGATCGCGCTTCATATCGGTCACGTCCCGGGTCATCAAGTCGGCAAGGCCCTGGCTGATCGCAGCCTGCGGAACTTCGCCGATCAGCTCCGGCGCGATCATGCGACCCGCGCGGCGATTGGGCAGGGCGACATAGTCAAGCTTGTTCAGCGCCGCGTGCAGCAGGTATTGCTTCAACTGAAACCCAACGAAGGGAATTTTCTGCACATGCCCGGCCAGGCCGGGCAGCGGCGCGTTTTCGGCGTATTGCGTCGGCAAAACCGTCAGCATTGGCAGGCCCGAGGCAGCGATTTCGCCGGTATTGGTGCCGGGCACCGTTAAAGCATAATCCGCCCGCGCCAGAATTTCGCGATTGCTCAGGATGTCGATCCGCTGGCCGGTGCGGGTTTCTATCCAGCGCTCACCGTCCTGATCGTGAAAATGCGGGCCATCGCCGTCAAGCGGCGCATGCTGGCGCAAAAACTCGGGGCTGATGAAATCCGACAGCGGTGTCGCCCAGTGGTGATCGGGGAACTGGCCCGCAAGATCATCGACGATGGCGGAAAACAGCGGCAGTGAATGTACGACCATAAACTCCCGGCTGCCCAGAAACAGCCCCAGCATTTTCTTGTCACCGCGCATGTCACGCGCCTGCTGACGGCGCAACGTGGCGGCATCGACCATCAGATCGCCAATGTCCGGCACTTCGTTCCAGCGGGGCGCGTCGGGCAGGGGGTGAAGGCCGCTGAAAAACACCTTGTCAAAGAAGCGTTGCAGCGAAAACCGGTTCTCG
>CAYXXQ010000505.1:0-2096 GCA_964469075.1 uncultured Rhodobacter sp. | reverse complement strand
GGTCGAGCTGGGAGCCAACGGCGAGTCCGAGTTGGAGTCGTTGGGATCCGTGCACCACCAGGCCTCCTCCAAATCCGTCAGGCCGTCCCCGTCGGCGTCGGGCGCCTCCAGCGCCGCCAGGTCGGCCGCGCCGCCCGGACCGTAAGGAACGACCAGGGTAATCGGCTTGCTTGGGTACTCGGCCGATGCTGGTGCCGCCCAGGCGATACAGGCGATTCCCGCAGCCACAGTAATTTGTCGTAGCGATTTCATAAACTTATCTCCTCAGGTTGCCGCCCCTATCAAATCCTGTGGGGTGAAAAATAGTATGACAAGTTTATTTACTTACTGCAAACAATCAAATACGCTTGTGATCAGAAACCTTAAAAGGACTGCGGCAGTTGGCCCTTCAGAACGACATCGGCACACAGAACAGGAACTCGGTTCTCACGCAGATCATGCAGCAACCCGCCATATCGCGCAGCGCGATCGGGATGCGGCTGAACCTGAACGGGGCGAGCGTGTCACGGATCACGCGCGATCTGATTGATGCCGGGCTGGTGCGCGAAACTGGCGTCTCGGACCCCGAGGGCAGGCCGGGGCGGCGCTTTATCGGGCTGTCTCCACATGGGCCAGGAGGCTATATTATCGGGATCGGCCTGAACGCGTTTCGCCAATCGGTGACGCTGGCAGATCTTGAGAACACCAAGATCGCCGAATGGGTATCAGAGGCGACGCCCAAAGGTGATGGCGCTGCCTTTCTGCGAATTTGTATCGAAAAAGCCGCTGAAATGGTCGCCGCCCATGTCACCGATCCAACCAGGCTTTTCGGGATTGGAATCGCGGTCGCGGCAGACCTAGACAAAGACGCCGGCATCATTTTACGGGCACCCACCTTTGGCTGGACCGACCCAATCAATGTTCAGCAGATCGTCGACGAGACACTGAAGATACCTCTCGCGCTTGAGATGCCGTCACTGGCGATCAACATGGCCGAGGCGGATTTTGGTGTCGGCAAAGGCATCGCGAACCTAGCGACGCTGCATTGCAGCTTGGGTTTCGGGATCGGTGTTCGCAAAGGCGAAGTCTCGGGCGAGCAGGTCAACTTTGGCCGGGTTCTGAACAGTGCGCTGGTACCCGACGGAAGCGGCCGAAAGCTGGATGCGATATGCGGTGGCGTTTCGATCCTGAAACAGGTGATGACCGCAGAAGCGGTAGCGCAGAAATCGGATTCCGAATTGGGTGCGATCCTTGTCGATCTGATCCAGAAATCCCGTGACAGACCAGAAATTGCTGCGATATTTGAAAAAAAGGCGAGGCTGACGGCGCAATACATGTCGCTGACGCTTGATATCATCAGACCGGAATTGTTGTTGTTGGGCGGCCCGCTCGCCGTTTCGGATGACTACTTTGCCGGGTTCACTTCCGAATTTCAAACCATCTTTGGCACGAATACCCCGGTTCCGACTGTATCGACAACGCCCCTCACCCCGACCGGAGCCAGCAGATTTCTGGCATTGCGCGCCCATGTTCTAATGGGCAATCTCGATCTGGCCGCACTCAAGCGGAGCAGCGCCGCATGACCTATGAACGCAAGCGAGATATTTTCGCGGCCTTGTTATTTTTGGCGCTTGGTCTGTTGGCAATCTTTGTTGTGATACCTCAAGGCGTAACCGTGCCAAGTAGCGTGAAAAAGGCAGCACTCAGCCCCGATTTCTGGCCGCGGATCATCACAATCGGCGCGATCATTTCTGCGGCCTGTCTGCTTATCGAAAATACGCTGCTCAAACAGCCACCGCAGATGGCACCGCAAGAGGTTGCAGCCGCCATGGAATACCAACTCGGCGGTCTGCACGGGTCTGTAAAGACAGCGATCCTGATCGTCGCGCTCTTTGCCTTCTATTTCAGCCTGCCCATTCTTGGGGTCGTGGTGGCGTCGATCATTCTGATTTGCGCGATGATGCTATTTTTCGGAGAACGCAAATTTTGGCTTATCGCGGTTCTCAGTTTTGCGACACCCGTATTGCTGTATGGTTTCTTTCGTTACGTGGCCAGTGTTCCAATGCCGCTGGGTATTTTTGCAAGCTAGCGCTGAATTGTCTTTAGGAGTTTGCCGG
>CAYXXQ010000504.1:0-2116 GCA_964469075.1 uncultured Rhodobacter sp. | reverse complement strand
CGGCCTTTCTGGCCCTTGCTTCAGCTATGCGAACTGATCGGGTACGCAATGAATATGCGATCCTTGGCGATGAATAGTGACAAATGAGTTCAGAAGCGATGCGTCTACTAAAGTAGAAAACACCATCTTTCTCGAAGGTGCATGCAGGGGATTTGGTCAACGACATGGTCTACTGCTCCTAGCACGTGCTAAAAGCTGAAGATATTTCAAGGGGTTAGTTGAGAAGTGGCGCACCGGGGAGGATTCGAACCCCCGACCCCTTGATTCGTAGTCAAGTACTCTATCCAGCTGAGCTACCGGTGCGTGAGGGTGGCATTTACCCGCCAGCACCCGGCAATGCAAGGGCGAAATGCAGCATTATTCTTCCAACCGCGTCAGACCCGGCCCACCGCCGATCCGAGGGGGCTACGGCGACCTCAGCGCCGCCCTTGCACGCAAAGCGGGTTGCCCTTTTAGCTGCTTTCAAGCGATAATTGCGCACGCCCTACCTTTGATTCGAAATGATTGTTGTAACCCTGATATGCGCCACACAAAATTTATCCTGCCCACCCTTCTTGCCCTTTCTTTCAGCGCCAATGCCGCAAATGCCGTGATATTGAATTGCAGCTTTGACACCTACCGTTCGATGGGCGGGGGTCAGAAAGACGTCAAGAGGATCACCGTATCCTGGCTCGGCGACAGCTTTGCAATAGATACCGCAAAACGCATTTTGCAGCGCGGGTTTGACGGCAAATGGGCCAAGCCCGATCAGATCCAATCGGTCGTCAGGGCGGCCAATTTCACCACCTATAAATGGTCAAAGACCGGCACTAGCAATAGGCAGGAAACCTATAACCTGACGTTTTCCTACCGGATTTCCAACGACAAGACCGTCAAAGCCTTCATGTCCGAACGCACAGGCCAGTATCCCACCCTGACGGCTCTTGGACGCTGCAAGTAAAGCGTTTTGCGTTTTATTTGCTGCAGCTACATCGCAATTCACCCGGGTTTGGAGTGATTTGCTTTTCACATCAAACGCTAAACGCTCTAACCTGCAAGGTCGCCTCAGGATTTCGCGACAGCCGCAGGTTTTGCCACCGGTTTCAGGGTGGATTTGCGGCCATCCGGCAGGGTGATGCGAAAGCTGGTGCCGCTTTCGCTGCTTTCCGTCAGCTCCAGCGTGCCGCCATGCCCCTTGACCAGTTCTGACGCAATCGCCAGCCCCAGCCCCGAGCCACCTTTGCGCGCCCCACCCTCAAACGGCTTGAACAGTTTTTCCAGCGCCTTGGGCGGCAATCCGGGGCCGCTGTCATGGACATGGATCGACCATTCGCCCGGCCCTTCCTCGACCCGGATGACAATCCGCCCGATCTCACCGGTGGCAAGAATGGCCTGCCTGGCATTGCGCACCAGATTGGACAGCACCCGGAAAATCTGTTCCGCGTCAGCATGCACTTTCAGATCATGCGGCAAGCTGACATCAAACGCCACCGCCCCTTCCGGCACCACCAGCATTTCGCTTTCAACCACGTCCTCGATCACTTGCCGGATCGGGAAATCCGACAGGACAGGTGCCGGCTCTTCCACCTTGCCATAGGCCAGCGTGCTTTCACACAACCGCACCGCCCGGGTCAACGAGTTCACCAGCTTCGGCGTCGTCCGCTTCACCGCCGGGTCTTCGGACATCTCCATCCGGTCGGCCAGCAATTGCGCCGTGGTCAGCATGTTGCGCAGATCGTGGCTGATCTTGGCCACCGCCCCGCCCAATGTCGCCAGCCGGTCCTTCTGTTTCAAGGAAGCACTTAGCGCGATCTGCATGGCGCGCAGGGCCTCTTCGGCCTCGTGCAATTCGGTGATGCCTGCGGTCGGTTCAATGATCTGGGTGATATCCTCGGGCGCGTTTTTGTAAGCGGTGATATGCTGGACAACCCGGCTGATCGGCGCGACCAGAAACCGCCGCACCGCCAGAAACAGCATCGCCGAGGTGATGATGCTGATCACCAAAGACAGCAAGAACACCCGGCGGCCGTAGTCCAGCATCGCCTCGCGCATGACATCGGCGGCCAACGTCACCTCGATCTGTTGGCCCGCCTGTTTGACCGGTGTGCCAATGACGCGGATCACCTCAACATTCGGA
>CAYXXQ010000503.1:0-2118 GCA_964469075.1 uncultured Rhodobacter sp. | reverse complement strand
TCAGTCTCAGCCGCTGAAAAGTCGGGGCAGTTTGATGGCGAAAGTGGCGGCTGTGACGGCCCAGAAAGGCACAAATCCAGCCCGCCCGCCGTTTTGGGGCGGCTATCGCATCACCCCGCTTGAGATCGAGTTTTGGGCCGATGGCGATTTTCGCCTGCATGACCGCTTCCGGTGGCGCAGGGCGGACGTAAATACCGCTTGGGACGTAAAACGTCTGAACCCCTGACCTATTAACCATATCCATAATAGGTTGATTACAAACGATTTCCCAGAAAAAGAAAGAAAAAACTCGTGTGTGTCGTTTGGTAAGCCTAGCCCCGGGATAAAAATGGTGATATTCTAATTTACCTAGGGTCAACTTTTGGGGCAACGGGAGAAGGTGGGTAAAAACGGCAGTGTAAGAGGCCAGGTCAAGTGGTTTGATACCGCAAAAGGATTTGGCTTCATCGTCGCTGAGGATTGCAAATCGGATATTTTGCTACACGCGAATGTGCTTCGGAGCTTTGGCCGCAACTCGATTGCCGGCAATTCAAGCATCGAAGTGGTCGTGCAGGAAACCGATCGCGGCTGTCAGGCGACGGAAATCATCAATATAGAGGCACCGCTTGCGGCGCTTGCGGATAACGTGTTGAACGATGTTCTGGGTTTTGAGGTCATGATTGACCCCAAGCAGGCGTTACAACCGGCGCGAGTCAAATGGTTTGATCGCGGCAAGGGGTTCGGCTTTGTGAACATCTTTGGCCAGGCCGAAGACATCTTCATTCACATGGAGGTGCTACAGGCCTGCGGTCTGTCCGAATTGCAGCCCGGCGAAGCGATTTGCATCAAGACCGCCGATGGGCCGCGGGGGCGTATGGTTTGGAACGTGCAGGTGTGGGATCATGCGGTCGCGGAACAGGTTTAGCCTGAACATCACAGCCGCAGTTGCGCTGGCGATGGTCTTGCTGGGGCAGATGGCCCCGGCCGGGGCCGTTTGCGCGCCCGATCAGGTGTCGGTGCGTGGGGCCTGGGGGCAGGCCGATTTCAAAATTGAGCTGGCCGATGACAACGACGAGCGCGCGTTGGGGCTGATGCACCGCACCTCGCTGCCGCGTTTTGGCGGCATGTTATTTGTCTATCCGGCGCCGCAGCGCGCGCAGTTCTGGATGAAAAACACCCTGATCCCACTTGATATGATCTTTGCCGGGTCCGATGGCGTGGTGCGCGCGGTGCATGCCAAGGCCGTGCCGGGTGATTTGACCACGATTGATGGCGGGCCGGGGGTTCTGGCGGTGCTGGAAATCAATGGCGGTTTGGCGAAAACCCTGGGAATTTCCGCGGGCGATGCGCTGCGTCATCCGGCCTTTGGGGCTGATGCGGCCTGGCCTTGCCCATAGCGGCAGTGGTTTTGGCAAAAAAGCCTGTGCGAAAGCCGGATTTCCACCACTTTGGGCCTTTTCAAGCAAATCCTCTGCCTGTAGACAGCGGCAATGGATCGGGGCGTGGCGCAGCCTGGTAGCGCGACGGTTTTGGGTACCGTAGGTCGTAGGTTCGAATCCTATCGCCCCGACCATAAACTGCCCTAACGGGCGCCCCTCCTGATCATTGCTGAGGTTTTGGTGTGGTCTGGTCCGTGCGTTGGTGGCGTATTATCCCATTCTTTGATTCGTGTCTCTGGCATGTGCGCTTGCGGTCCGGGATTCGCATGGCGCTGGTTTTGACCGGAGAATCGCCTTGGCGGATCAATATGTTGTGGCGGATCGGGCAATCCTATCTAAATCAGCGCTATCTGGTGTGGGGGCAGGGTGGGATACAACCCACAGCCTTTGTGGCTGAAATCCGGCGTGATCTGTGTGAAAGTTTTTTTCGGCAACAGTTTGTCGCGCGCGCCCCGCGTTGTTCGAATCGAAAAGCCACCGTTGGGGGTGGATGACCACCACCGCCCCTAGGTTGCCATTTCATGTGAAGGCCCCGCCAGAAAACCTTGAAATTTGGCCGGTTTTTCCTGACCAGAACCTGGGTGATTTGCGGTCCCATTGTCCCTGCACCGAGACCTGGCCCGACCCAAGGTCAAGGGATTGCGCTTTGAGCGGGTTGGCCGCATCTTGTGGTTAATGATGCGTCAACCACAAAATGTGA
>CAYXXQ010000502.1:0-2132 GCA_964469075.1 uncultured Rhodobacter sp. | reverse complement strand
TAAGTTTATCTACGGGAATCTCTTCAGAACAATTAAAATCGTTTATGGATTTATTAGATAAAGATAAAGAAACAGAATTAAAGAATAAAAAGTATGTTTCTTTAAAAAAACAATTAGAGAAAAAAACAATAGTGCAAAAGTAATTATTTAGAGGCGTTAAACATGGAAGATATGAAAAATAAAGTTGAAGCAATACTTTTTGCCGCAGGTAAAAAAGTTAGTTTGAGTGATTTGGATTCTCTTCTTGAAGTTAAAACTCCTGGTTTAATAAAAAGCACAATTGAAGATCTTCGTAAAGAATATAAAAACAGAAATAGTCCTCTAATGTTTATTGATGAATCTGATGGATGGAAATTAGCCGTTAAAGAATCATATTTAGAAATTGTTCATAAAATAAATCCCTATACTGAATTAAGTAAAGCGGTAATGGAAACTTTGGCAGTTATTGCGTGGAAACAACCAATAACCCAAGCACAAGTTGTTGCTATTCGTTCAAATAAATCCTACGAACATATTAAAGAATTGGCGGATTTAGGTTTTTTAATTAAAGAAAAATTTGGAAGAAGTTTTGTTTTAAAACTCACACAAAAATTTATGGATTATTTTGATTTACCTGATGCTAAAGCTGCAAAAAAATTATTTGAAAATTTTAAAGATGAAGATGTTCAGAAAAAACTTGATTTAGTTGCAGAAAAAGAAGGAGTATTAGATAAAGAACATTTAGGTCCTTTTGAAGTATATAATTCTGATAAACCCGAAGAAAAAGATTCTGATGAAGAAGCTGAGGCTCTTGGAGATTTAAATGTTTATGAATCCACTCCTGAAATTTCTGAATCTGAAGAACAAAATGATTCTTCAGAACAAGAAAAAGATTCTTCTGAAGTTGTTGATGAAGATTTCGAAAAAAATAAGGCGAAAAGATTAGCCGAAGAATTATTAGCCGAAGATAAACCCGAACCTGAAGAAGATGAAGAGCCTTCCAGAGAAATAAATCCTGCGTTACAAGAAGTTCTTGATGAAAGTTCTGATGACGATGATACTTCTAAAAAATCAGAAGATGCAGAATATAAAGATGCAGAATCTAACGTATCAGAATTTAATGAAACTGAGAGCGATTCTGAAGATGTTGATTCTGATAAAGAAACTCAAACTTCAAACAAGCAAACTGATTCAGATTCGGAACCTATTACTAAATAAACATGACTTTTTATTTTCTTTTAATGTGCCCAAATTGTGGCAATCGTATGAAATATCATTCTAAAACTAAATTAGTTTCTTCAAATAAAAAAAAATGTGTTTATTGTGGAAAATCCTTTACTGTTGGCAAAACAATTCTCAAAGAAATTTAATTAATTTTTTTTTTAAATTCTTCAAAATTAACCTATTTCCTTTATAAACGAATTTTAAATATTTACCCACATATTCCAAACATTTAAAAACCTTCAAATATATTTTTTAATCATATAAACTAAGTGATAATTATGAGCGACGATACTTCTGATACTAAAACTCCCGAAAGAATTAATCCAACGTTAATCGAAGAAGAAATGAAAACTTCTTACCTAGATTATGCCATGTCTGTTATTGTTGGTAGAGCATTACCTGATATGAGAGACGGGTTAAAACCAGTTCATCGTAGAATTCTTTATTCTATGCAAGAATTAGGAGTTTTTCATAATAAACCTTACAAAAAATCTGCAAGAATTGTTGGTGATTGTCTGGGTAAATATCATCCTCACGGGGATACTGCAGTTTATGATTCTCTTGTTCGTATGACTCAAGTTTTTTCTTTGCGTTACCCTTTAATTGCGGGCCAGGGAAATTTTGGTAGTATTGATGGCGATAATGCTGCAGCAATGAGGTATACTGAAGCTAAACTTTCTAAATTATCTGAAGAAATGCTTACTGATTTAGATAAAGATACTGTTGATTTTACTGATAATTTCGATGGTAGTCTTAAAGAACCTAGTGTTCTTCCTTGCAAATTTCCTGGATTATTAGTTAATGGAAGTTCAGGAATTGCTGTTGGAATGGCTACAAATATGCCCCCTCATAATCTTGTTGAAGTTTGTGATGGAGTTGTTAGATTAATTGATAATCCTGAAATCACAATTGCTGAACTAATGGAATCT
>CAYXXQ010000501.1:0-2132 GCA_964469075.1 uncultured Rhodobacter sp. | reverse complement strand
GGTCGATGTCAACGTCCACCCCGCCAAGGCGGAGGTGCGGTTCCGCGATCCCGGCATCGCGCGCGGCCTGATCGTATCGGCCCTGCGGCATGCGCTTGCCGAAGCCGGGCATCGTGCCTCAACCACCGTGGCATCGGCAACCTTGGGCGCGCTTCAGCCCGAACGCGCAGGCGGCGCGCCGGTCTATCAGATGGACCGCCCCTCGCAATCTGCCTTACGCCACAGCTATCAGGCACAGCATCCGGGCTTTGCCGAAACCCAAACGCCGTTTGCGCGCATCGACCAACCCGATCCGGAAACCGACAACAGCAGCCAGCAAAAACCCCTAGGGGCTGCCCGTGGTCAGGTGCATGAAAACTACATCATCGCCCAGACCAGCACCGGCATGGTCATCGTCGATCAGCACGCGGCCCATGAACGGCTGGTGTATGAGCGTCTGAAAACCCAGATGGCCGAAACCGGCATCAAGGCGCAGGCCCTGCTGATCCCCGAAATCATCGACCTGTCGCCCGTTGATTGTGACCGGCTACTGGCAGTGGCCGACGACCTGACCTGCCTTGGCCTGACCATCGAACCGTTCGGCGGCAGCGCGATCTGCGTGCGCGAAACCCCCGCCATTCTGGGCCAGATCAACGCCAGCGACATGCTGCGCGACATACTGGATGAACTTGATGACCTGGGCGAAACCCAAACCGTCAAAGACCGGATCGACGCGATTCTAAGCCGGGTTGCTTGCCACGGATCAGTCCGTTCGGGCCGCCGGATGAGCGCGGATGAAATGAACGCCCTGTTGCGCGAGATGGAACGCACGCCACATTCCGGCCAATGCAACCACGGCCGCCCCACCTATGTGGAACTGAAACTGACCGATATCGAACGGTTGTTTGGGCGGACATGATCCAGATCGGCGACATCACGCTGGATTTTGGCGATCCGTTGACGCTGGGCCTGTCGGTCCTGTCAGCCCTGTTGCTGCTGCTGATCCTGGTCGTCGCCCGCGCCACCCGGCGCGAAGATACCGTCACGCCGATCCTGCGGCAGATGTCGCAGCTTGGCGACACGGTGCGCAACCTGTCTGATGGTCAGCACCAGCTTTTTGGCGGGCTGAAAACCGTCTCCGACAGCCAGGCCCAGGCGCAGGCGAAAATGATCCAGACGATGGAAGCCCGCCTTGCCGAGGTGCAGCGCGGCATGTCCGACAGCTTGCATGGCAGCGCCATCAAAACCACGCGCTCGCTGACCGAATTGCAGGAGCGTCTGGCCACCATCGACCGCGCCCAGACCAACATCGAAAAACTGTCAGGCGACGTGCTGTCCTTGCAGGACATCCTGTCCAACAAGCAGACGCGCGGTGCGTTTGGTGAAATCCAGTTGCAGGAAATCGTCAGCAAAGCCCTGCCCGCCGACGCCTATACCTTTCAGGCCACCCTGTCTAACAACCGCCGCGCCGATTGCCTGATCCACCTGCCAAACCCGCCCGGCCCGATCGTGGTCGACAGCAAGTTCCCGCTTGAGGCCTACGAGGCCCTGCGCGGCGCCAACAACAAAGCCCAGTTGGCCGAAGCCACCCGACTGATGCGCGCGGCGGTACGTTTGCACATCAAGGCCATTGCAGAACGCTACATCATCGAAGGCGAAACCGCTGACGGGGCGCTGATGTTCCTGCCCTCAGAAGCGGTCTATGCCGAACTGCACGCGAATTTCGCCGATGTGGTGCGCGAAGGCTTTACCGCGCGGGTCTGGATTGTGTCGCCGACCACCTGCATGGCCACACTGAACACCATGCGCGCGGTTCTGAAAGACGCGCGGATGCGCGAACAGGCAGGCGCGATCCGGCGCGAATTAGGGTTGCTCAACAAAGATGTTGACCGGCTGGGCGAACGTGTCGGCAATCTGGACCGGCATTTCGGGCAAGCGGCCAAAGACATCGAAGACATCAAGATTTCCGCCACCAAGGCCGGCAACCGCGCCCGCAGGCTCGACAATTTTGACTTTGCGGAAATCGAACCGGCAGCGGCCACGCCAACCGTGGTTCCGATCAGCAAGCCCAACACCTGATTGCGCTTTTCTTGTTGCCGACAGTTTGGCACAATGCCCCGTCTCAAGGAGAGTGCAATGCTAGAAATCAGCAC
>CAYXXQ010000500.1:0-2133 GCA_964469075.1 uncultured Rhodobacter sp. | reverse complement strand
TGACCCGTTTTAACCGCATGGGCCAAACCCCATACACAGACTCTCGGATACTCCCTCGGCCCACAGGGCGCTGACAGGATGGCAAGCTTCCCGACCGAACGCCTCATTAACCGTTCCGCAATTCTCCCCGTGCCATCCCCCTCCCGAGCCTTCCACGCGGTTTAGGCACCGGACACACCCCACCTCAAAAGCCCGGGCAGCACTGGCCAAACCGCGACATATTGCTAGGGCAGGGAAAGCCCTGAACCGACAGATAACTGCCTCTGGCCAGCCAGTCGCCCAATGCGCAGTATTGCTCTGGCGGCGGGAGAATGCGGTGCAATCACTATGCACCCGCCACGCCACAACCTTCCAGCCACCAACCAACCGGCCCCGGTCGGCCGATCTCGTCCCCCCGTCATCATTGTTCCACAAATACTCCGGGGGGGGGCTGCCAACAAGCCGATGGGGGCAGCGCCCCCTTGCACCCGACCAACACAAATCCTATCGTCAGACCCAGACCGGAGCGCCACCAAATGTCCCACGTCCATGTCATCGCCGTCATCACAACCAAACCCGGCCAGCGCGCCGCAGTGCTGGCAAAATTTCACGCCAACATCCCAGCCGTCTTGGCCGAGGATGGCTGCATCACCTACCAAGCCACCACAGATTGCGAAAACGCGGGCTCAGCGCAAACCCCATTTGGCCCTGACACCATTGTTATCGTTGAAGAATGGGCCAGCCTAGCCGCGCTTAATGCCCACGCCGCTGCCCAGCATATGAAAGCCTACGCCTCCGCAACCCGCGACATGGTTGCAGATCGCAAAATTCACATCCTGTCACCAGCCTGACCCACCACCGAGCGCTGGCTTTACGCTTTGCTAACCAAGCTCGGCTATACCCTTCCCCGAGCTCACAATATGGTTTTTCGGTTCCGCATACATCACGGTAAACATCCCGCGCGGAACCGGCCGAGAAAACCGACAGATCGCAAGGTGCAGGGGTAAAATCCCTGTTCGGCAGATGAACCGCAATGGCGGGCCCGCCTATGATATTCTTAACACATGACACCAGCCTCCCCTGCCCGGCCCCGCGCCCGGTGGGGCGCAGCTGCAACACCCACCGTAGGGTCGGCATTCTGCCTACCACTCTCCACCACCCCCCAAAAAACAACAGTATTGCCGCAAACGCCCCCGCGCCCTAAACTCCACCTGACACAGTCAAAAGGAGCCTCCTCATGCGCAACGCTATCCTCCTGCTTTCGCTTGCCCTCTTATCCGCTTGCGCCAAGGCACCACCAGCGATCGAAGGCGCGCGCGGGTTTTTCTGGGGGTTGTTTGACGGCGCCGTCGCCCCGATCGCCTTCGTAGTCTCCTGGTTTTCCGACAACGTCGGCATCTACGGCGTGCCAAATTCCGGCGGCTGGTACGATTTCGGCTTTCTGCTGGGCCTGACATTTTGGGCTGGAGGCAGCCACGCCGCCACCCGCAACCGCCGCTAGGCTTGACATATATCAACCGACGAAGGCCCGCGCTGCGCTAGTGATCCACCGCCATAGCTCGCCGGAGGGTCTCATCATGCAAACCAACCAACTGCCCGCTTACGATATGTCCGACAGCCCAACTGGTTGCTGCCCAAGGTTTAATCCCGGCATTTGGGATGATCAGGAATTGCACCTGAAAGACAAGCTGTTCGTGAAGGCCGAAACCAAATCGGCGATGCACATTCCTTTGAATATGGGCCGGGTTTTTGAACGTGTGCAAAAGCATCTGGAAGGCGCCAAAGCCTACGATCCAAACGGCTATGTCGTCCTAAGCGACGACAGCTCCCCCTGGAAGGCCCAGCATTACGTCGCCGCTACAAAACCCGTGCCCGGCGAAGACATGAGCACCCTGTCCGGCGATTTTGTCACCAAAGTGTTCGAAGGGCCCTTCCGCGACGCGTCCAAATGGTGCGATGCCCTGACAGAACACGCCCGCGAAAAAGGTCATGACGTGAAGAAAATCTATTACTTCTACACAACTTGCCCGAAATGCGCCAAAGCTTACGGTAAAAACTACGTCGTCGGCATCACCCAAGTCTGACCCCCAACCCCCAAGTGATTTGCCTGAGCCTGGCAAACTCGTCGGCCTCAATCCGTATACGACCATCGCC
>CAYXXQ010000499.1:0-2136 GCA_964469075.1 uncultured Rhodobacter sp. | reverse complement strand
CGCCTTAGCCAAGTGAATTGCCCATGTCCGACGAATTCGTGATCTCAGCCGATTTCGGCACTTCCAGCGTCAAGGTTGCGGTGGTTGATGCCGCACTGAACATGGTCGCCAACGCGGCCCAATCCTATCCGCTATCCCTGCCGGGCGCTGACCGGGCCGAGCAGGATCCCGAAGACTGGTGGGCCGCCTTAAGTCGCGCCATTGCCGCGCTGTCAGCCGAGGTGCCGGATCTGAAAAGCCGGGTTGGCGCTCTTAGTATCTGTGCGCAAATGGCCGGGGTGATCAGCGTTGACAAAGACGGCACGGCCCTTCGACCTTGTATTGTTTGCATGGACAAACGCTCCTCCACGATCGCGCGCGATCTGATCGGCGGCTTCCCGTCTTTTGAAGGTTATCGCCTTGATAAGCTGGTGAAATGGCTGCGTCTGGCCAATGGCGCGCCCAGCAAGAACGGCATGGATCCGCCTGGCAAAATGCTGTGGATCAAACAGGCTGAGCCTGAGATCTACGACCGCACCCACAAGTTTCTGGACGTCAAGGACTGGCTGATCCTGCGTGCGACCGGCCGCGCAACCATGACCGCAGACAGCGCCAATCTGACATGGATGATGGACACCCGCCGGGGCCGCGAGGGCTGGTCAGAAAACCTGATCCGCCAATGCGGGCTTGACGCTGAAAAGCTGCCGAAAATCGTTGATGGCGGCGAAATCGTCGGCACCCTGACCGCAAAAGCCGCCAAACAACTTGGCCTGTCGGCGGCAACCAAAGTTCTGGGCGGCGGGTCTGATGTGTCGATGTCAGCCATCGGGGCGGGCATCGTTGACGACGGTGAATTGATGATCTGCGCCAGCACAAGCAGCTGGATCAGCGGCTTTTTTGACCGCCGGATCGTCAATGTCAGCAGCTCTTATGCGACGCTGACCAGCAGCACCAATTTCCGCCCGCTTTTGGTGGCGACGCAGGAATGTGCCGGGTCCGCCGCCGACTGGGCCGCACGCACCCTGTCTGACACGCCGCAAACCGCCAAAGACGGTTTGTCGGCGTTTTATCAGGACACTGGCCTGCCAGAAGAGGACGACCCATTTTTCATCCCCTGGATGGCGGGGGAGCGGGTGCCAGTTGACGACGAACGCCTGCGCGGCGCGTTTTACCGTTTAAGCCTGCGGCATGACAAACAGGCAATCAAACGGTCGGTTCTGGAAGGGATCGCGCTGAACACCGCTTGGGCATTTTCCAAGGTGGCGCGCGAAAAAGACGTCAAACATGACGGCCCGGTGCCCCTGGTTGGCGGTATGGGCATGTATCCGGTTTTCGTGCAAAACCTCGCCAACAGCCTGAACCGCCCGATCATCACCGGCACACCAAGATTTGCAGGCGTTCTGGGTGCGGCGGCGCTGGCGGCCCCGGTTCTGGGCTGGGCGGACAGCGTCTGGGACGGGGCGCGGATTTGCCGAAGCCGGTTTGATCAAACCACCATGCCAAACCCCGACGAGGTTGCAAAATCAGCCACCCGTCAGGCTCATCTTGGCCGGGTGCGTAAAAAACTGGTCAAACTTTATCAAAGCGGTTGACGCGATAGGGGCAAAACCATGCTAGACGGCCTTTCCAAACATCTGATCGACCCCATCTGGGAGGTGATCGCGACCCCGTTCGTGAAACTAAAATTCACCCCCAATCAGGTGACAATGCTGGGGCTGATCCTGGTCGTTCTGGTGGTGCTGGCGTTCCTTTGGCACGGCTCCACCCTTGTTTTTGGCCTGACGCTGGCGGTGGCTTTTGCCTTTGACTCGCTTGACGGCGCAGTGGCGCGTCGGCGCGGGATGCAAAGCAAGTTTGGCGGCTATCTGGATGCGATCATTGACCGCTATCAGGAACTGATCGTGTTCATAGCGCTGGGATATTTCACCGGCCAGGGATTGCTGGCGATGCTGGCCTTTTCGGGCGGTGTTTTCACCAGCTATGCCAAGGCCCGCACCGCCATTGAGGCCCCGGTCAGCAATGAAAACTGGCCCGATCTGTTTGAACGGTTGGAGCGGGTGATTTTCCTATGCGCATTGTTGCTGCTGGATGGTGCGGTTGCCTGCATCTGGGGCCGCAGCGCCTGGATTTTGATCGCAGGCCTTGGGCTTTACGCCG
>CAYXXQ010000498.1:0-2139 GCA_964469075.1 uncultured Rhodobacter sp. | reverse complement strand
ACCGTAACCCGGGCGACGGGTCGTCTGGCTCTGAAGACGAAAGCTGGCAGCACCAGCTTTCTCGGTGGGCCCGCCACGCCAACTGCCGGGTTCAATCAGGAATATCTAGGGCCGACCATTGTTGTTCAAAACGGTGATCTTGCGGCCGAGGTGAACAACACGCTGGATGAGCCTGTCAGCGCGCACTGGCACGGCCTTCTGGTGCCGGGGCAGCATGACGGCGGGCCACATCTTGCCATTGCGCCCGGCACGACATGGCGACCGGAGATGAGCATTGCCCAGGATCCAGCGACGATCTGGTATCACTCGCATATCCACGAGCGAACTGCAGAGCAGGTTTATTTCGGCCTAGCCGGTGTCATACACGTGACGGATGGACAGGACGATGCGCGCGGCCTGCCGTCTGATTACGGCATCGACGATCTGACAATGGTTTTGCAGGACCGCCGGTTCGATGCGTCGGGCCATATGGACTATGACCCGTCGATGATGGACGTGATGCACGGCTTTTCCGGCAATCGGATGCTTGTGAACGGTCAGGCGAGGGCGACTGCGGTTGTCCCGCAAGGGGTCGTGCGTCTGCGTCTGCTCAACGGCTCGAACGCGCGCATCTACACGCTGTTTTTAGATGACACGCGCCCTATGCATTTGGTGGCAACAGATGGCGGCTTCCTGCCAGCGCCAATTGCGCTTGACACGTTGCGCCTTGCCCCGGGCGAACGGGCCGAGATTCTTGTTGATTTTTCGGGCGGGGGTGCTCCGGTTCTTATGAGTGATCCGGGCCAATCATTCGGCGTCTTGCAGTTCGCAACGGACGCCAGCCTGCCTGCGCGGATCACGCGCTTGCCTGAGGAGCTAGACGGCGCTCCCGAGGATCTGTCAGGTGCTGAGGTTAAGACACGGCAGGTCTCACTCGACATGGGTATGGGTGGCATGATGATGGGCCGAGGTGGTTTTGCCATAAACGGACGTCCCTACGACATGGGGCGGATTGATTTTGAAGTCGCGTTGGGAACGGTCGAGCGCTGGCAGATTCGCAGCACGATGGTCGCCCATCCTTTCCACGTTCATGGTGTGCGGTTCCGTGTGGTGACAGAGAACGGGGGGCCCCCGCGGCCCGAAAACACCGGCTGGAAGGATACCGTGCTTGTGCCCGGAGAGGCCGAGATCCTCGCCCGCTTTGACCAACCCGCAAGCCGCGAAACACCGTTCATGTTCCATTGCCATATTCTCGAACATGAAGACGCAGGAATGATGGGCCAGTTCACCGTTACCTGAGGTGGGCGTATGGCAACATATGAACGTATGCCAATCCCCGGCCGGCAGTATGACCCCTTGAGGTATCTGACCCTAAGGCGTTTGCGTTATGAAAGAGGTCGTCGGAAAACCTGCCATCAAAGCAGGAGCACGCGGCCACGTGACGGCCTTTCAACCAGGCCATTGCGTTCAAGCATCGCAAGCGCCCGATAGAGGGCTGGAGCCGTGACACTTGCATCCGTAGCGAGTGACTGAAGCGGTATATTTTCGGGAAGCCAGCCCTGTGCATCGACAAGTTCCGACAGCCGCGCCAAGACCGCCTCGGTCAGCGGCGATGTCGCCCGAAGTTCCAGTAAACGCCGGGCCTGCATCAGGCTTGCTGCGAGATGGTGCATAAGCGCTGTGGAAAGATCTGGATTTTCGACAAGGGCTGTAAGGACAGATGTTTTCCGGATTGTCGTAAGCTGGGTCGGAACGGCTGCTACAGCATCGCAGTGACAGGCGCGTGCAAATAGCGAGGCCTCGGCGAAGGTCTCGCCGGCGCGCGCCGTATGTATCTTCACCGCCCGTCCTGAGGAGGTCCACCGCATAAGGTCCACTTGCCCGTCGAGCACCAGCGTAAGCCCCGGGGACGTATCACCCTGCCGGAACAAGGGCTCGCCGACAGCAAGACAGGTTGAGAAAGCCGCCGTGGCGGGACAAACGGCTTCTATGTTTGCGAAAAAAGCGGGCTTTGACATGATCGCGATCATATTCGACCGCTCTGCCGTTTGCTACGAACAAGTTCAGAAACAGCTACGGAGCCCCTCAAAGTGAACATCACCAACACAACACTCGCCGCGCTATCTGTCGCGCTGCTGACCACGGGCCCGGCCATGTCGC
>CAYXXQ010000497.1:0-2144 GCA_964469075.1 uncultured Rhodobacter sp. | reverse complement strand
GGCCGATGACCTGGCCCTGCTGGGCGGCAAGCTGTTTGATTGAAATCATGTCGATTACTCCAATGCCGACCGGAACAGATTGCCGGCGGTTTGCAGGTGGATGCCACCACAAAGCGGCAAGATGGCACCGGTGACATAAGACCCGCCGCGCCCGCAAAGGTAAAGCGTGGCCGCAGCCAGATCTTCGGCAGAGCCAACGCGACCGAGTGGCACGTCCTGGCCCACCCGGTCAGACAGGGCGTCGCTGCCCGTGGCAAATGCCGTCATTTTGGATCGGAACGGCCCCGGCGCAAAGGCGTTAACGGTGATCCGTTCGCTTGCCAGCTCCTTGCCTAAGATACGGGTGATCTGATGCACAGCGGCCTTTGAGGCGGCATAGGAATAGGCCCCGTCGCCCATCGCAGTCGATCCCATGACCGAGCCGATATTGATGACGCGCGCCGGGTCATCATCGCTGCTGGCGGCTTTCAGATCAGGCAGCAGGCATTGGGTCAGGTGGAACAGGCCGTCGACATTGACGGCCATGACCTTGGCCCAGGCCTGATGCGGAAATTCCCCCAACGGGGCGCCCCAGGTGATGCCGGCGTTGTTGACCAGAATGTTCAAATGATCGGTGCGTTGACGCAGATCCGACACGATGGCGTTGATGCCGTCCTCGGTGCTGACGTCACCGGCGAAGGCTTCGACTGAACCGGGATAGCCGCGGGTGTTTACTTCCGCTGCGGCGGCTTCAACCGCTGGCAACTTGCGCGAACAGGTCAAGACCCTTGCGCCGCCCATTGCCAATGCCTCGACTATCATCCGGCCAATGCCGCTGCCGCCGCCCGTGACAAGGGCGACCTTGCCTTCAACCCCGAAAAGCCCGTTCAAATCCATCGTAGTGCCCCCAAATTATTGCCTGCCGAAAATCGGGTGATTGACAACATACCAGTCAGTATGTTTCTGTTCCGCATCGCTGTAAAGACCAATTCTGCCGCCGAGACTGCCAAAACCGTGAACCTGCAACATCCCCAGAACAAGCCCAAAGCGCCGCCCGAACAGGTGTTGGATGCGGCAGCGGCTTGCTTCATGGAAAAAGGCTATTCCGGCGCGTCGCTTGACGATGTTGCGCGCCATATGGGCGCGACCAAAGGCCGGATTTACCACTACTTTAATTCAAAATCCGACCTGATGCATGCGGTGCGAAAACGCGCGATGGATATCAACTTTGCGGCCATTCGCCCGGCCTATGACAGCGACTTGTCGCCGGTGGAAAAATTCCGCGCAATGGCTTTGGCGCATGCGCTGAACATGATGGAAGAACAGGCCTATCAGAAGGCTTTGTTTGACAGCCTGCACCTGCATATCACCCGGGGCCAGGGCGAATTGCGGGATCCGCAGCAGGAAGAATTCATCAATGATCGCCGCGCTTTTGAAAATATGTTCCGCGACGTGTTGGCCGCTGGCCTCGCGACCGGTGACTTTGAGATTAAGACCCTGTCCTACGCACTGCATACAGTGCTGACGACGCTTAACAGCTCCCTTTACTGGTATTCGCCTCGGACTGGCGAAACCACTGAAACCCGCCGCGACATTGCCTCCGAACTGGTGGAAATGGCGTTGCGGGCCGTTGGGGCCTGCCCGAAGCCAAATGAATAAAGGAATTTGACGATGAACCTAGGTATCACTGACCGCCTGCGGCCGATCCTTGACAAGGTTGCAGCGATGATCCGCGACGAGATCGAGCCGCTGGATGAAGAGTTTCTGGCCGAGATCGAGGTCGGCGACCGCTGGCAATATACCCCGCGCCAGACAGAAATTCTGGAAGGCCTGAAGGCCAAAGCGAAGGCTGCCGGTCTGTGGAATTTCTGGCTGACCGACAGTAAAAGCGGCTATGGCTTAAGCACGGTTGAATACGCTTATCTGGCCGAAGAAATGGGCAAGGCGCATCTGGGGGCGGAAACGTTCAACTGCTCAGCCCCGGATACCGGCAATATGGAAGTGCTGGAACGCTATGGCACCGACGCGCAGAAAAAGCAGTGGCTTGCGCCGTTGCTGGAAGGGGAAATCCGCTCGGCCTATCTGATGACGGAACCTGATGTTGCCTCGGCCGATGCCACGAATATTTCGATGTCCTGCGTGCGAGACGGCGACGATTATGTGTT
>CAYXXQ010000496.1:0-2146 GCA_964469075.1 uncultured Rhodobacter sp. | reverse complement strand
ACGGTTGGCAGCAAGACTGGTATCAATATCTGCCGGAGTCACCCGAGGCATGGCGAGGCCACGTTCCACAAGCGCGTCATACGCCCTGTCTCGCGCAACTTCGGTAGAGAGTTGTGCTATTGGAATACCTGCAATCAAACCGCCTTCGATATTCGCTTCAAGTGCATCGTCGCGGGCATCAGCGGAAATTTCGACAGGTGCGTCGCCCTTCGCAACCAGCAGGGTGTAAGCTTGTGCGCGCGGCAACGCGTCACTGCCAGCGATCAATTCGCGTGCAATATTTGCATTTGGCGGGGTGTCTGGCACGACCAGTCTTGTGCTCAAGATTGGATTCAGCGTTGCACGGAAATCCAGACCCAGATCACCGGACATCTCGTTGATCGCAGCAACTCGGGTTGGCACATCGCTGTCGTAAGCCATGCTCATTAACCGCTCCAAACGCGTTTTTCGCGCCCGTAAGTCTGCGTCCGTCTCGTCAGCAATAGATGCGCGCAAAGGGGCTAGCAATGACGCTTCTGGGTTCCGTGTGATAGAATTAAGCGCGTCGGCGCGTTTGGCGGGATCACTATCTGACAATTGAAACTGCACCAACGCCGTGGCAATCATCGAACGCACACCGCTGTTGGGTTTGAGTTGTTCGATATCGGTAGAAACGACAGTGTCGACCAAGGCCCCGCTATCAAGATCTAGCAGGTCATACGTATCATCCACGTTCTTGGTTGCGGTATAGAAAAAACCATCGGCCTTGCGCTGCCACAACTCTTTGCCCCGCCAAAGCTCCAGCACGTTTTGCATCTGTGGCAGTCCACTTGCGACCAGCACATCAACCGCCGGACCGATCGTGAGGCGTGAGCTTTTTTCAATGAGGGCGCGCTGGCTTTGCAGTACATCTTGCACAGAAGGCGTCTGTGCCAAGGCCATTTGGCCAAATGACAAGGCAAAGCACAACGCCAGCAGCAAGGTCTTCATAATTCAATTCCGGAAAATATGAGGTAGAGGGCGCGGATATACGCGCCCTCTCAATTGCTTTCAGTAGTTGGACAACGTCTGGACGCAGGTCTTTGTCTCGGTATTGTACATACCGCAGCCAAGATCTTTCCAGTCGGACATCAGCTTGGCCGATTCCGGCAAGAAATCGGTCCAGGCATCACCGGGAACTTCGGCGGTCTGGCTGACGATATCAAACTGACCGTCTGCCGTGATCTCGCCGATTAAGACTGGCTTGGCGAGGTGATGGTTCGGCAGCATAACGGCTGTGCCACCTGTAAGGTTCGGGAATTCCTGCCCGTACATCGCTGTGCGCACAGCATCCACTTCGACGCTATCCGCGGCGGTCACTGCGTTCACCCACATGTTGAAGCCGATGTAATGGGCCTCCATTGGATCGTTGGTCACACGCTCTTCGCCCATGCGGGCCTTCCATGCGGCGATCCATTCGGCGTTTGCAGGTGTTTCGGCAGATTGGAAGTAGTTCCATGCCGCGAGGTGCCCGACGAGGTTACTGGTATCAAGGCCGGATAGTTCTTCCTCACCAACGGAAAACGCAACAACCGGAATGTCATCTGCTGAAATACCCGCCGCTGACAGTTCCTTGTAAAAGCCAATGTTCGCATCGCCGTTGATCGTAGAAATAACGCCAACCTTCTTTCCGTCAGCCCCAAGGGCTACGACATCTGCCACGATCTTGGACCAATCAGAATGACCAAAGGGCGTGTAGTTCACAAAGATATCGTCGTCTGCGATGCCTTTCGATTGCAGATAGGCCTCAAGAATATTGTTTGTGGTGCGCGGATAGACATAGTCGGTGCCGAGCAGCGCGAACTTTTCGATGCCCAACTCTTCGAGGAAATAATCAGTGGCAGGGATCGCCTGCTGGTTGGGCGCGGCACCTGTGTAAAACACGTTTTTGGAGCTTTCCTCACCTTCGTATTGCACAGGGTAGAACAGCAAGCCGTTCAGCTCTTCGATCACGGGCAACACAGATTTACGCGACACCGAGGTCCAGTTGCCAAAAATGACATTGACCTCTTGTACGGTTAGCAATTCCCGCGCCTTTTCTGCGAACAAGGGCCAGTCTGAGGCGGGATCAACCACCACGGCTTCAAGCTGGCAGCCCAAAACACCACCTTTTGCGTTTTGCTGTTCA
>CAYXXQ010000495.1:0-2148 GCA_964469075.1 uncultured Rhodobacter sp. | reverse complement strand
GAAATCAAGGTGCTGCCGTGATCAGTGCAGCAGAGAGCAGTGAACGGTCGTTCCCAGCGCAACACACGAATGTCTGGATTGCGTAGAGAGCTGCCGGAGCAGAGTTGGAAACCGTGATCGCACTTCTGATCGCGAAGTCTCCCCGACAGGCGGTACGGAGCGCAGTCGGGTGTGCGCAGGTCATCGAATGGTTGAAGCTCCTCGAAAACCGCAGCACCAGGCAAGATGACGGACCGATTGCTGAGTATGATTTTGGCTGGATGTGGGCTGAACTCGGGCTTCAGGAATATCGAAAGTGAAGGATTGCGATGTAGATCTTCCCGCATACGCAAAACTCCTACATCAACGCCACATCAACCCGCGAATGCACGTTTCGCACCGGGTTTGCGGCCGAATGAGCGTGAATGTCGGCGAATGCGGGGTGGAAGAATTTGAGGAATCAAAGGCTTATCGCCTAAGTGGTTGTTTTGCTTAGCTTATTGGAATCCTTGAAATATAGGCTCATAACCTGAAGGTCGTAGGTTCAAATCCTACCCCCGCAACCAAAATTTCTAACGAGATATCAATGGCTTAGACCAGTGCAGGGCGCCCCGTGGGGCGCTTTTTGCGTTGCAACACAGAACAACACGTTTCTTTGCGATTCCAAACGCTTACAGCCGTTCCTATTTCTTCCGTGCAACACCCATGCGACATGGAAATGATTGGATGTTCGTGGGGCGTTCCGTGTACGAATGAGCTTGACCTCTCGACCCGCGAGAGCTGTCATGTCCTCGAAACCAAATCGGGGACCATCATGCCTAAGACCAATGACGCCGCGCTGGACGCCTTCATTGCCGCAAAGGCCGAAATCGACACGATGCTTGGGCGGCTGGTGGCGCACAGCGCCGACCACTTCGGATCCAGCCCCGAGGAGGTGAACTGGGGCCATGTCGGCACGCTGGACCACTATCGCGGCCGCCTCCGCGAAATCACCGCCATGGCATTCTGCGAGGGCGAGCACGCCGACTGATCACAGTCCCAAGCTTCAGCCGCCACCTCGCTGGTCAGGGAGGGGGCACAAAACAGGGATGCTGTGTGCCACAACATCCCCGCCGACTATACTGGCTGGCCAAAGCACGTCCCCATGGCCAGCTTGCTGATGGCCGCGTGCGCACCCGTCAGGTGTTGATCCGTCGGCAGATTCCAAGTTGGGAACAGCCCGGCGATAGCCGCCATGTGGTTTTCCAACTCACCGATGACCATGTTGATGTTCCATGTCCCGTCGTATTCGGCTGCCGCCTTCCGAAGATCGGCGCACAGGGCAATGATCGCTGCATAGTTGCGCGTCGCGTCAAGCTGGCTTGCCTCCTTCGTGTCCTCGACCAATAGGGTGAGACCATTCAGAATGGCACGGATATCTCGCTCCATCATGCTGCCACGGTCCCCACGCCATCCAGCCTAACAGCTACGCTGGTGATGCCGTTTCCGGCAGCCTCAGTCGCGATGCCCACGGGGAAACGCCCAGTGCCCGACACGTTTATGCTTTTCGCAGTATTGTCCCACGCGACCCGCGCGCCGACCGTCAGGACGGCGGCGGTGGCTTTCGGCAGCTGATAGACGCCGGTGGTGGCCAGTTCGAGCGGTTCGCCCACAGCGGCCGCATAGGCGGCGATGCCGAAGATGTTACCGACCAGCACGCCTTCGCCAGAGGCGACGCCCCCTGCGGGAGCGGGCACGGTGATGACGTCGCCTTTCTGAATATGGTTCTTCATGATCAGAGCCCTTTCGAGGATTGGATGCGGACCACGGCTATGCGCGCCGTGGTGCCGATGATCTGGCGATTTAGGTCGCCCAGCGCGGCCGCCATTTCTGTATCAGTCGCGTAGGTGACCCGCTTGCCGTCATATTCGACGGTTCGGACGCCCTGATAGCGGGCGGCCATCAGGGCATCGCGCCAGGCGGTGAGTTGGGCGAGGTCGGCCATTATGCGCCTGCGTTCTGGAACCAGCCGCGGTGGTCGATGAAGCCTGCGCCGAAGTCCAGGATCACCCGGATTTCCACGCCGTCCACATCCCAGCCCGACCGGCTTTCTACTTGTGGCCCCTCGTTGCCCGAGAGGTAGGCGAACTCGAGGCCGTCGATCTCGCCGGGGTCGGCTGTCACATACCA
>CAYXXQ010000494.1:0-2152 GCA_964469075.1 uncultured Rhodobacter sp. | reverse complement strand
TGTTCACACTGCCCGCCTGGATCAAACGCGGGGCGTCCGGGTTTTGGCGTGAAACAGGCGGCAAGCCGCCGCATAAGGACGCCGAGTATGACCTGCGGCGCAGCCCGATACCGTCCGTGCGGCGGCGGCGTTAGGGGCTGACGGCGGCTTTTACGCTGACATCTGCGACATAAGGATCACGCACATAGCGCTGGTTTTTGCACGGAAACAGAAAACACCGATCCCGCCGGAACGTCAGCCAAAGGGCCGCGCCTTCGGTCGGTAAAAACACCCCCGGCACCGTCGCCCGCAATTGCGAGCCGTCGTGATCCATGCGAAATTCCACCAGGCTTTCAGCGCCCATGAACCGCGCGCGCTCAACCACACCCCGCGCCGGGACGCCATCAGTGACCGTCGGGTTTGGCCCCTTGCCGTCGCGGTCAAAGTCGATCTTCAGATGCTGCGGGCGGATGATAATCTCGACATCGGTTTCATTGGCAAGGCCGGGGGTCAGAAACTGGCCAAACGGCGTCTCTGTCATCATGTTATGCACCACGCCGTGAATGACGTTAATGTCCGAGAAAAACGCCGCCGCCTCACGGTCAACCGGCGCATTATAAAGGTTATAGGGCGCGCCTTGCTGCACGATTTTGCCAGCCCGCATCAACGCGATCTGATCGGCCATGCGCATCGCCTCGTCCGGCTCATGGGTGACAAGCAGAACGGCGGTGTTTTCTTCCTTCAGCAGCGATAGGGTTTCATCGCGAATGCCGTCACGCAGGCGGTTGTCGAGGCCTGAAAAAGGCTCATCCATCAAAAGCACGCGGGGTCTAGGCGCGAGGGCACGGGCCAGGGCCACCCGCTGCTGTTCGCCGCCTGATAGTTGATGCGGATATTTCGGGCCGAAATCCGCAAGATCGACCCGCGCCAGCAATTCCCCGACCCGCGCCGCCTTGTCAGCCCGGCTGCCACTTGTCAGACCAAAGGCGACGTTCTGGGCGACGGTCAAATGCGGAAACAGCGCGAAATCTTGAAACATCAACCCGATGGAGCGTTTTTCCGGCGGCAGATGATGCCTGTCGTCCGACACCACATCCCCGTCCACCAGCACCCGGCCAACATCCTGCCGATCCACCCCGGCGGCGATGCGCAAAGTGGTGGATTTACCGCAGCCCGATGGCCCCAACAAGCAGGTCACCTGACCGGCCTTCAAGGACAGCGATACGCCATCAACAACCGGCACACCATCAAAGAAACGCTTGATGCCATCTAGTTCCAGTCGTGGGATCGGGTCGCTCACTTTCGGGGTTCCGCTTGCATCCTGAGTGTTTTTATCAAGTTCATCCCGCATCTAGCAAGCCCCGACAGCGCCTTCAAGTCCGCATGACTTAAAGTGTCGTATTGACGCCCCCGCCATCCAGCAAGATATTCTGCCCGACCATATACCCCACATATTGCGAGCACATGAAAGCGCAGGTCGCGCCGAACTCCTGGGCGGTGCCATCGCGGCGCACCGGATTGGTGGCCTGACGGGCCGCGCGCGCGTCTTCAAAGCTGATCCCTTGGGTTTCTGCGGCGCGCTGGTCAAGGCTGGCAATCCGGTCAGTGTCATGTGAGCCCGGCAACAGATTGTTCACAATCACGCCGGCATACGCCACCTGACGTGAGGTGCCCGCGACATAGCCGGTCAACCCGGCGCGGGCTGAGTTTGACAAGCCAAGGGCTGCGATCGGCGATTTTACCGATTGCGACGTGATGTTGACAACCCGGCCCCAGCCGCGCTCCATCATACCCGGCATGACGGCTTTCATCAGTGCGATTGGCGTCAGCATATTGGCGTCAAGGGCGGCCAGAAAATCCTCGCGCTGCCAATCGCTCCAGACACCCGGGGGCGGGCCTCCAGCGTTGTTGACCAGGATGTCAGGGTTTGGGCAGGCGGCCAGCACCCGCGCGCGCCCTTCTTCGCTGGTGATATCGCAGGCGACAGTGATCACCTCGACCCCGTGGGCCTTGCGTATCTCGTCAGCGGTAGCCTGCAACGGGCCGTCTGTGCGGGCGTTCAAAACCAGATTGACCCCTTCAGCGGCCAGTGCGGCGGCGCAACCTTTGCCCAGACCTTTCGAACTGGCGCATACAATCGCCCATTTGCCTTTGATCCCCAGATCCATTTTGC
>CAYXXQ010000493.1:0-2166 GCA_964469075.1 uncultured Rhodobacter sp. | reverse complement strand
TCAACAACGCCATGATATGCCGCCCCTCAGGGCCGTCACCAACTTTCAGCTATAACTCAAACGGGGTAAAGAAAAGATAAGAAGTTTGCTCCGCGAACGGTTCGATAGGTTGATTAGTTGGGCGTTTTTGTTAGCAACTTTTGCTTGCAAGTAGCGATGTAATCTGACCACCGTTCCATTAAAATCCGCCTCCGATCCAACAAGTCCGACCGGAAATAAGACCGCTCAACGTCAGTTCCCACTCTGTGCGAAATACTCTTTTCAGCAACTTCATAGGGCGCATTTGCTACTTCCGATGCCCAATCCCGGAATGTGGAGCGAAACCCGTGAACCGTGACACTTTCAACATTCATTCTTCGCAGCAGCATGAGCATTGCCATGTTGGACAGCGGCTTATGGCGTTTTTGCCCTTCGAACACGTACTTTGATTGCATGGTCTGAAGCGGCTCAATTATCGCCAGCATTTCATCGGTCAGAGGAACCCGGTGGTCCTCCCCAGTCTTCATACGGATCGCTGGACAAGTCCACAGGCGGGCGTCGAGGTCAATCTCTGGCCATTCCATACCAAGCACCTCGCCAGTACGCGACCCGGTCAGACAGGTGAGCATCAGCGCTTTGGCCGACATGGCATTGCGAGTTTTCAAATCAGCATAGAAGGCTGGCACATCTTGCCACGCCATTGCCGCATGATGCTTGGGCTTGGCCGTGACCTTTGGCAGAACCTTGGCATCCTTAATTGCGGTCACAGGGTTTTCGCCAGACCGGAAACCCTTTGACTTCGCCACATCGAGAACCGTCTTGATACGTTGCGCAAGCCGCCGCGCGGTCTCGTGTTTCTCTGTCCAAACTGGCGACAGGCACATCAGCACTTCAGGCTGTCCGATACTATCAATCGGCATTCGGCCAATTTTCGGGAAAGCATAGTCGCGCAAAGTGTTAATCCACTGCTGACCATGCTTGGCATTCTTCCAAGTTGGCAACCGCTCGATGTGAACTTGCTGGGCGATTTCAGCGAATGTCGGGATTTCACGACTGGCGTTGTAACGCGGGTTCAAGCCCTGCCGGGCCATACGCCGGTATTCCAGCGCCCGTTCCCGAGCCTGCGGTAAGGAAACAAGGTCAGCACCGCCAAGGCCAAAATCTGTTCTGAGAGGTGCTCCCTTGCGATTCTTCTGACCTTTGACGGTGACGCGTACAATCCAGCGCCGCGCGCCTGAGGGGTCAACAACCAGATGAAGCCCCTGCCCGTCACCGTGACGCCCCGGCCCAAGATTCTCAACCAGCTTCTTTGTCAGCTTTCCGTTGATGTATGCCATTATGAAAATACCACTTTCCATACCACTCAAGGAAAGCATACAGGTAAAACTGAACGAAAGCGAACAAAATGCTGTTGAGCAATAAAACTCAATTAAACCAAAGGAAAAGGCCGCTGAAAGCGACCATGTGTTATTCGGTAAAATGGTAATCTGGCGGAGGAGGTGGGATTCGAACCCACGGAAGACTTGCACCTTCGCTGGTTTTCAAGACCAGTGCATTCGACCACTCTGCCACTCCTCCGGCAGGAATAAGCACATACAAGTGGCGAAATGATTCTGGAACCTTGGATTTTCGCGCCCTTGCCAGTTTCCCGCGATCCGGTCAGCCAAATCTTGCCGCAGGGCCGACTGACAGGCCACCTCAGCCCTTCCCAAGGCGGGGGCAAGGCGTTAAACTGCGGTCAAATCGGCCCGAACAGCTACAAAAACCACAACAACACCCTCGGGCAGAGCAGGCAGTCCATGATCCATAAGGGAAAAACCCGGATCGCGGACGATCACAGGGGGCTTACATGGATTTGGCCAATTCAATTCGACCGGGCGCGCTTTTGCTGGCCTCCTTGATCGCGCTGAGCGGTTGTGGCGACACAGAACTGCCGAAATTCAACTTCCCGAAATTCGGCAAATCGGCCAGTGCCGACAGCGCCAACGACACGGTTGACGACACCGTCAGACTAGTTGAGCGGGACGTCGAAGCGCCCAACGTGTTTCAGGTGACCGATACCGGGCTATGGGATGGCCGCCCCTCGCTTGGCGGGGTTTGGGTGGCCTTTCCCGGCGATATCCAGCCCGAACGCGTGATCATCCGCAATGAAGAAAACAAGAAATTCGTGATCGGCGCCTTGTTCAA
>CAYXXQ010000492.1:0-2167 GCA_964469075.1 uncultured Rhodobacter sp. | reverse complement strand
ACAAGCATCGCAACCTTCTGGCGCATGCCCCCAAGCATATGCATGATGAGTTGACCGAGGATTATCGCGACATGATCTACGCCAAAACACCCGGGGAAATCGCCACCCGCCGCAAGGCTTTTCTGCGAAAATGGCAACTGAAATGCAAATCCGTCGCGGACAGCCTCGAGGAGGCCGGAGACAAGCTGTTCACCTTCACCCGCCTGCCGCAAATCCAGTGGAAATCAGCCCGGACAACCAACGCAATTGAGCGCTTGAACGAGGAGTTTCGCCGCCGCGTCAAAACCCAGACCGTGTTGCCATGCGCCGAAACCGTGCCGATGTTGCTCTGGGCCCTGATGGCCTCGGGCCAGATCATCATGCGAAAGGTCGACGGCTGGGAAACGCTGCCTCAACCCGTCGCTGAAGCAACGCTTGACCAAGCCGCCTGATCGGCGCAAAACTCAACCCGCCCGGAGGCGCCTGAAATCAATTTCCACCACTTTCGAGACACTACCGCCAGCCATGATCCTCTATCCTATGATTGAACTGCTTGACGGCCGATGTGTTAGCCTGTTTCGCGGCCGCATTGACGAACCCCACATCTGGCATGTTGACCCCGTTGCAAAGGCAAAGAGCTTTGCCAAGGCTGGCGCGGCATGGCTGCATATAACGGATTTTGATGCTATGTCCGGCGATGAGCGCAACACGGACCTCATTCGTGAGATCATCCGAACCGCAGGTATTTCAGTGCAGATGGGCGGCGGATTTCGGAGTTTGGAACGTATCGCTGAATGGATTGATCACGGCGCAGGGCGTATCGTTGTGGGAACTTTGGCCTTGCATCAACCCGATATGGTCAAAGAGGCGGCAAAGCTGTTCCCTGATCAGATTGTGCTTGCTGTTGATGTCTTTGAAGGCTTCGTGGTCAGTCAGCAAGGGATAGCTGGGGCGACCAGTCTTGCTGGCGTAAATTCCGATCAGCAAATGTTCGAGTTTGGCCCAGTCCAGCACTGCTTCTGCACCGTCCAAGCCTTGCAGGCTGGGGTGCTCAAGATCTGCGCTGGTTACGAAAAGTTCGGGTTGGGTGGAAAAGGGCTTTTGCATGGGGCAAATCTAGCAAAATCAGGCCGCTCGGGGAATCCAATTGTTATGCAGAGGTCTCAGTAACAGTTTTATGACACGTTGTGGAAAAAACTTTCTGAACGGGTCGCGCTCGCCTATCTGCTTGGGCTAGCCAAGCGCATATCCTACGCCGCGCACTGTACGCAGCGGATCGGCACCGCCATACTGTGATAGTGCTTTTCTCAGACGGCCAATATGGACATCTACTGTGCGTGTATCGACGTATAAATCCCGCCCCCATACACGGTCGAGCAGCTGGTCGCGGCTCCAGACGCGGCCGGGTTTTTCCATGAATGTCGTAAGCAGGCGGAATTCGGTTGGCCCGAGCTTCAGCTCATCTGGCCCACGGGTGACCTTGTGCGTTTCCGCGTCCAGAATAATGTCTTCAAATTCAAGTTGCTGACCCAATGTTGAAGGACGCACGCGGCGAAGTTGGGTACGGACCCGTGCCATTAGTTCAATCACCGAGTAGGGCTTTACGACGTAATCATCCGCGCCCGTTTCCAAACCGCGCACTTTGTCCACTTCTTCAGAACGCGCCGAAAGCATGATCACCGGAATAGAGCGCGTCTCGGGCTTACTTTTGAGGCGCCTGCACACTTCGATGCCAGACATATTCGGCATCATCCAGTCCAGCACAACGATGTCAGGAGCGTCTTCAGTGATAACCAAAAGCGCTTCTTCGCCGTTTCTCGCACGGCTGACGGCAAACCCTTCAGCTTCCAGATTATAGGCCAATACTTCCAACTGAGCTGGCTCATCCTCTACGACCAAAACACGGGGCTGATCAGTGGACATCTGCTCGGTCTCCTTAGGTTGGCAAGGATGTTTTGTCGCCCTTGGCGCGCTCCTCATCCGGGATCGCCCCGGTCACGAGGTAGACAACTTGTTCAGCGATCGAGGTGACGTGATCGCCCATCCGTTCAATATTTTTAGCGATGAAATGCAGGTGCATGCAGGCGGTGATGTTGCTGGGATCTTCCATCATGAAGGTCAGGAATTCGCGGAACAATGCATTATACATCTGATCGACCTGGACATCGCGGTCGATCACATCCTGCGC
>CAYXXQ010000491.1:0-2175 GCA_964469075.1 uncultured Rhodobacter sp. | reverse complement strand
ATTCGGCTCTGCATCATCGAATAGCCGGGAAAGATTGGGGCAGGTTTTGGCAGGGGTGCGTACGATGTATGTCTCCGGAAATACTTGTTTATTTGATATATTGAGATCGTTTCGTCATGTCTGGAATTTGAAATTTGGATGTCCTGTTTGACAATTGAGAACTGCAGCGTCGACCTCCCATAAAGCGCGATCCGCTCGGGCAAGATCGACCCGCGCGTCTTCTACCAATGCAAGAATATTAGGACCAATTGGAATTGCTTTGCGCGCCATAAAACCACCTCAACGCTTGTTCGTTTTCATCATGAATCACCCCCCGATAGTCGTTGACGAATATCATTTCCGCAAGACCCGATGTTCACGACATGTTCGCTTTCATAGTCGACCACCACACGCGGATGTCCCAAATAGGAATCCTGGGTGGCTTTTGATTGGTAACGACATCGCCAATCACGGGTACCCGAAACATGAAACGACCCAACCCTCTGTCGCCTGACCGAATGACGCCCACCGAACGCCGCGCCGAACTGTGCGGGCTGCTGGCTCTCGGGTTGGTTCGCCTGCGGATGCGGAACCCGGCGGAAGTATCTGACGAAAAAGGAGAAAGTTGCCTACACTATCCGGCCGACCAATGCCCTCATGCAACTCCAACTCATTGGAGAAACGCATGACAAAGCCCGATCTCATCCCCGCGCGCCTGGCCGCACTAAAATCAACCTCGACGCCCGACCTGAAGCAGCAGTGGCGGGACTTGTTCGAAACCGAACCACCGCCGTTCAACCGCCGCTATCTCGAAAGTCGACTGGCCTATCGCATCCAGGAGCTGACCTATGGCGGGTTGAAACCCGAAACCGTCAAGCGGCTGGAAGCGTTGGGCGAACAGCTCGACGGCGGCAATATCACGACGCGCCGGATCCGTGCCGATCTGAAACCGATCGCGGGCACGCGGCTGGTTCGCGAATGGCAGGGGATTGAACAGACGGTGACGGTTCTGGCGGACGGCTATGAATGGCAGGGCCGCCCCTACCGCTCACTCTCTGCAGTCGCGCGCGCAATTACCGGCACGCGGTGGAACGGCTGGATCTTCTTTGGCCTGAAATCACGGCGGGGCACGGCATGAGCAAGGACATTAAGCGCAAGCTACGCTGCGCGGTTTATACCCGCAAATCTTCCGAGGAAGGACTGGAGCAGGAATTCAACTCGCTCCACGCCCAGCGCGAGTCCTGCGAGGCCTATATCGCCAGCCAACGCTCCGAAGGCTGGGCGCTGATCCGCGAACAATACGATGACGGAGGGGTTTCGGGTGGCACGCTGGAGCGACCCGGTTTGAAACTGCTGCTGGCTGATATCGAGGAAGGCCTGATTGACGTGGTTGTGGTCTACAAGATCGACCGGCTGTCACGCTCGCTGATGGATTTCTCCAAGCTTGTGGAAGTGTTCGACCGGAACAACGTCACCTTCGTTTCCGTGACCCAGTCGTTCAACACCACCACGTCCATGGGGCGGCTGACGCTGAACATCTTGCTTTCCTTCGCCCAGTTCGAACGCGAGGTCACTGGTGAGCGTATTCGAGACAAGATCGCCGCTTCGCGCAAGAAGGGCATGTGGATGGGGGGCACAGTGCCTTTGGGCTATGACGTGAAAGACCACAAGCTGGTGGCCAACAGCGCCGAGGCCAAAACCGTGCGCATGGTGTTCGAGAAATTTGTCGAAATCGGCTCGGCAACCGAGTTGGGGCGCGAATTGCGCAAATCCGGTATTACCACCAAACAGGGCAAGCCGGTCACCAAGGGGCACTTGTACCGGTTGCTGAACAACCGCGTTTATATTGGTGAGGCGGTCCACAAAGGCGACAGCTATCCCGGCCAGCACAAGGGGATCATACCGCGCAAACTCTGGGACAAGGTGCATGGCATCTTGCAGGAAAGTCCACGTAGCCGCGCCAACAACACCCGTGCGCAGACCCCCGCGCTGCTGAAAGGCCTTCTGTGGGGGCCGGATGGGGCGGCGTTTTCACCCACCCACACACGCAAAAAGAACAGGCTATACCGCTACTATGTCAGCCAGACTATTCTCAGACACGGTGCCGGGACTTGCCCCGTGGGTCGCGTGCCCGCCGCAGAGATTGAAGCGGCCGTTGTTGACCAGCTGCGCGCCGTATTCCGCCAGCCGGAAATC
>CAYXXQ010000490.1:0-2195 GCA_964469075.1 uncultured Rhodobacter sp. | reverse complement strand
TCACCGGCCGATCCGACGACATGATCATCCTGCGCGGCGTCAACGTATTCCCGACCCAAATCGAAGAACAGCTGATGACCGTGGCATCCCTTGCGCCACATTTCCAGATAGAACTGGTGCGCAAAGGACGGATGGACCACATGATCGTCCATGTTGAAGCAACGATAGAAGGCGCTGCCAAGACCACGCGCGAAGCATCGGCCAAGCAACTGTCGACCCGGATCAAATCGACCGTCGGCATCACCGCCGAAGTCCACGCCAAACCCCCGGGCGAGGTTGCCCGATCCGAAGGCAAAGCCGTGCGGGTGATCGACAACCGGCCCAAAGACTGATGGCCCGCACCATCGCCAAGGATCACGAGGAAAAGCGTCAGGCCATCCTGGGAACGGCGGCAAGTTTCTTTGCCGAAAACGGCTTTGACCGCTCGTCGATGAACCAATTGGCGAAGGCCTGTGGAGTCTCTAAGGCGTTGATATACCACTATTACGACAGCAAGGACGCACTGCTTTACGACATCGTTCACACCCACCTAAGCGATCTGCTGGATGAGGTGCGCGCGGTCAACCAGACCAGCCCCGATAAAGAGGCGAACCTGCGCCAATTGATCCGCTGCATCCTGCTGGCTTATCGCGATTCTGATGAACAGCATCAGGTGCAGGCAGTGGCAATGGCGTCCCTGCCCGCGGATCAAACCCTGGTGCTGGCCGACTTGCAAAAACAAATGATCAAGCTCGTGTCCGAAGCCCTGTCTGCAGTGACGCCGCAAGTCTACGCAGCGCATCCCGAAAAGCTGATCCCGGTAACAATGTCGCTGTTTGGCATGCTGAACTGGTTTTACATGTGGCACCGCCCAGGCAAAGGCATCAGCCGCGAAGATTATGCCGATCTGGTGACAGATCTGGTGCTGCACGGCGTCTGCGGATTGCCAACTTAGGGCCTGATCGCCGCCGCTTCATTGTTCCCCAAATACTCAAGTCCCTGACAGGCTGCGCGTGCATCCGTCGGCGGGATTTCGAGTATTTTTGCAACAAAGAAACCCAGGCCGCTATTTCACCAACTTCAGTGACGAGGGCCGGACGAATTCGTCGGTGGAATAGCCCTGCACGAATAAAACCGCAGTCAGGTCGCCGTAATTGATGCGAATATCGCTTTGCGCCGCAACCGAGGGTTTGGCGTGCAACGCAACGCCCGAGCCTGCCATTTGCAACATGCCCAAGTCATTGGCGCCATCGCCAACAGCGATGGCATCAGATGGGCTGAGGCCGCGTTTGGCGGTGATTTCCTGCAATGTGGCGACCTTGGCTTCGCGGCCCAAGATCGGCGGGATGACCTGGCCGGTCAGATGGCCGTCGACGATTTCAAATCGGTTGGCACGGGCTTCGTCAAAGCCCAAACCATGCGCAACGCTGTCGGCGAAATCGGTGAATCCGCCCGACACCAGAACCGTATAGGCCCCGGCTGATTTCATGGTTGCGACCAGAACATCTCCGCCCGGCATCGGGGTGATGCGGGTTTCAAGCACTTTGTCGATCACGTTTTCGGGCAGGCCTGCCAGCAGGCCGACACGTTCGCGCAAGGCGGCCTCAAAATTCAACTCGCCGTTCATTGCGCGGGCGGTGATGTCGGCCACGCGCGCACCGACGCCGGCCTCGTCCGCAAGTTCGTCGATGCATTCCTGCTGGATCATGGTGCTGTCCATATCCGCCAGCAGCATTTTCTTGCGGCGGCCTTCAGCGGGCTGGATCACCATGTCTACGCCGCGATCTTGCAGGCGTTGCCAGATGTCAGCCTCGTCCTTTGGGCGCGCAGGGATCGGGAATTCGCAGGCCACACCTTCTTGCAGCCAGCGAAACTCACCGCCATCAAGCGCTTTGTGATAGGGCAGCACGTTGCCGACCGTCAGGACCGGTTCGGATTGGGAGCTAAGCAGAGTGGCAATAAACATCAGCGAGGTTTCCTATCGTGAACATATGCGCGCGCGATCCGTCGCTTTTTGGGTTTCAAGCGGCGCTTACACAGATTTTGCCGCTTGATCCAGCCTTTTGCGCGCCTTAAGTCGGTCAGCGGGACACCCTTCCCCAACGAAGGGCATTTATCTGTGAGGATACCATGACGACCACGACCCCAAGACCGGACATCCGTCCGGCGAACCCCCAATTTTCTTCCGGCCCCTGCACCAAACCGAAAGGTTGGAC
>CAYXXQ010000489.1:0-2206 GCA_964469075.1 uncultured Rhodobacter sp. | reverse complement strand
AAGATAAAAAAGACATATATAAAATTCCTAATTTTTTAGGAATGCCAAGAAATCCTTTTTTATTTATATACAATTCATATTGTCTACCAATTCTTTTCTCAATAATTTTATAACTATACCCGAACTTAGAAATAAGTTCTCCGGCTTTTTCAACATTATCTTTTAAAGAAAAAGTCTCAGGATCAAAAATTGGTTTAATACCCGTGGCGATTTTTTCAAGATCTTATGCAGATAAACTCTTGCGGTCTAATGGTTCAAGAACCAAAGGTTTTTCTGAAGAATTTTTCAAAACATTTTCCAGGGTATAATTATTATTTGTCATGACTTTAAAAATTTCAAAATCCTTTAAAAAAGTTTCTAAAATACATAATATTAAAAACAAAAAGAAATAATTAAAATTTATGATTGAATTTAACAGCGACGGAAGCATAAAACTATTAGGTGCAGCAGAAAAGAAAAAAACTGAAGAAACTAACAGATTTAATACTCAAAAATGTATAAAACTTCGTCGGGAAATAGTTAGCGAATACGCACCAAAAAAATGCGTTCTGAAAATTGAACTATCAAGATTATTTGATAATACAAAATTTATTGCAAACAGTTTTAATTATGCCAAACAAAATTCTCAAACACCAATGAAATTTATAAAAATAAATTCAAAAGAATTCCATGTAGAAATAGGAACTGATTTCAAAAGATGCAGTGATTGCAACAGATACGTAAATAATTTCAGAGAATTCTTTGAAAGAAACTTCATTGAAGACAAAGGAACTTGCACGTTCAAAGGAAGAGATTTTAATTTCGAAGATTACTTTGAATAGTGAGAAAACATAAAAAACTAAATAAAAAATATTGCTACGAGCTAAAATCAGAAAAATGCCTGATTTATGCAAGGCGTTTTTCGTAAAATCCACACCAGGCAGGATGTGGTAAAATAAAGCAGTATGTTAAAAGAATAAAAAAATAGAATTTCTAAGAAATAAAATAGAAAAAAATAAAATTAAACTTCATATCTTTCGATGGAAGTATTTAATTGTCGATTAACCATTAAAAACGTAGTTCTTTTAGAAAACTCTTTTAATTTATTCGCACCAATATAAGTCGCAGTACTTCTCAAAGAACCAAATAAATCCAAAATGAAATGATTAACATCTCCCTTGTAAGGAATCAAAGTTGAACGACCTTCGCTAGCCCTATGTTTTGCAACACCGCCATAATGTTTATTCATAGCAGTTTGAGAACTAGAACCATAATACTCTTTATACTGAACACCATCAATTTCTACTAATTCTCCACCAGACTGATCAAAACCAGAAAACAATGAACCAGCCATAATAAAATCTGCACCACCACAAAAAGCTTTAGCAACACAAGAAGAATAAACTAAACCGCCATCGGACATTATTAACCCACAACCTTTGTCAGGATTACTAATACCGTGGGCTGCATCAGAACACTCAATTGTTGCGCTTAATTGGGGATATCCAACACCTGTTTTTCTACGAGTAGTACAAGCAGAACCAGGGCCAATACCAATTTTCACAATATCTGCACCACTAAGAACTAATTGCTCAGTCATTTCATTTGTAACGACATTTCCTGCGATAATAGTATGATTAGGACATAACTCACGTAACTCTTTTAATTTTCTAACAAACACTTCTAAATAAGCGTTAGGAACATCTAAACAAATAAAATTAAACTTATTTCCTAGACCTCGATCTAAAACTTGACTTAATTTTTCAAAATCATTTTCTCGAATGCCTAGACAATAGGAAACATAATCAGGGTCATTAAAATCAGTAAAAAATACTTCTAAATCTTCAACAGAATAAAACTTGTGTAAAACTGTTAAAATCTTATGTTTTGAAAGAGTTCTAGCCATTTCAAAAGTTCCAGAAGCATCCATGTTAGCAGTAGCAATAGGAACGCCAGTCCAAGTTCTACGACTGTGAATAAACTTAAAAGTTCTCTCTAAAATAACATCTTTTCTACTAACTAAAGTACTTCTTTTCGGCCTTATGAGAACATCTTGATAATCTAATTTTATTTCATTGTCTATGTGCATAAATTCACCCTTAAATAAATAGAGATTAGCTGTTTTTAAGTATTTCTATGTTTTGAAAGAATTGTTTAAAAAAGAAACATTTAACGTGAGTAAAATATAACTAAAGTAGTATGAACAAAAAAACTAGGGGGAAAATAT
>CAYXXQ010000488.1:0-2231 GCA_964469075.1 uncultured Rhodobacter sp. | reverse complement strand
GGTCAGCATCGGACGGTCCTACGTCCTGCGCCGGCTGTTCGAACTGTCGCGTTGACGCAAAACGTGCCGCTTAGTATTCTAGGATCAGCGAAGACGATTTGGTCGTCTTGATCAAGCCAAAGGCTGGTCAGATCTGAAGGTTCATCCGTCAGGTTTCGCTTTCCGGCTTGTGGAACCACGAAATCTCGGGTCTCGCGCGAGCAGTAGCTTCCTGCCGGGGAGCGTCCACTTAGGACGTCGCGCATTCGCTTCTCATGAAGTCGAATGGAGTACCCGTGCAATGAAAGCACTGAAGAATCTGCGTCGTAAAAAAATGGCCGCACAGGGGGGCCGCTGCTTCTACTGCAGCCTGCCCATGTGGGATGAAGCCTTGGGTCACTGTCTGCCGGTAAATTGCAAGACGGATGGATTGCCCAAAGTCCTCCGATGCACTGCCGAGCATCTCCATCCTCGTTCCGAGGGTGGTGCGAACAACGCTGACAACATCGTTGCCGCCTGCTTGTTCTGCAACACCTCGCGTCACCGGCGGAAACGGCCACTGTCGCCTGAAGCGCATCGCGCTCATGTGCAGCAGCGCATGGCGGCCGGTCGATGGCTGGCGGCAAAAATTTAGGGCGTCGATGCTTAGGGTCTAGACCCGCATCGTAGTCGCAAGACCAAACCAAGAAATAGCGCCGCCCCGGGTGGGGCGGCGGACTTTGGCGGATGGTTTGATCTTAGGCAGCCGGAAGTCGATAGACGCGCCCGCGCCCCTCGATCTTCTCTGAGGTTACGTTAAGCCCGAGCTTCTTCTTTAAAGCGCCAGATATAGCGCCCCGAACCGTGTGCGGTGCCCAATTTGTTGCAGCCACAATTTCGTCGATGGTCGCGCCTTCTGGCGCACGCAGCATGGCGATCAGCTGCGCCTGTTTGGTGCCCTTGCGTTGGGTCGGAGGTGTCAGATCTTGTTGTGGGGCGGACACACTGTCGTCGGCGTCGCCGAGCCCAAGCGCCGAATGGGCCAGTTGCGTGGCGCGCAGGGTCAGAGGACCCGCGTCGTCATGCCGCCAAACCGTGTCAGGATCAGCAGCGGCAATTTCCTCGATCAACCCGCGCTTTAGGAGGCTTTTGCAGACGTTGCCCACAGCGCCGCCTTTAAGATTGGCGATGACGGGGAACACTATCCCGTCCTCGCGTGCATAGGCGGTGGTCAGGATGGCGGCTTGGGGGGCGGTGAGTTGGATTTGGGTCATGCTTTTCTCCAGCAAGATGGCAGCGCAAGATACGGTGCCTTCTACTGGCCTAAGCCCGACAAGCGGGCGAGCCTTGGCTCGGGATGCCGGCCCGTCAGTTGGCGTGTTCGCCTTCGTTGAATGCGCTGTCACTGATCTGGTGCAGCAGGTCCGCGTAACGGTTCAGGGTGCCAACATGGCCCCAGTTGATCTCGTCGGGGTTGGCCTCGAAATGGTTGGCGCTGAGGCTGGCGAGCCGCTCCAGAATCGCATCGATATCGACTTTCGCAGCGAGGAAGGCGTCGAGGGCTTTGGAATTGTCGTTGGCGCGGCGGGTCATCGGTGAGGCTCCTTGGCCGAGTTGCATCATGTTTCTGAACGGACGTTCGCTCCGGTATCGATGCTTATCAACTCAATAAGCATATGTTTTGGAATGATAATCGGAGCATGTAATGCAGGGGATGAGCGAGCGCCAATACGCCGCCCATGTCGGCCTGTCGCGGGGTGCAATCCAGAAGGCCAAGGAGACGGGGCGGCTGGTTCAGCACGCCGATGGGTCGATTGATGCAGCAGCTTCTGATGCGCGGCGCGCCGCGATGACGGACCCCGCAAAGCAACGTGGTTCGAACGCTGCTGGAACGCCACCGGCGGCCAAGCTCAAACCGGTCCCAGACTCCGCAGTATCGGCGGTTGGTGACACCTTGCGTGAGAACGGTCTGGTGCCACCGGTCACAGGCGGTAGCACCACTTACCTGCAGGCCAAGACCGCCAACGAGGTGCTGAAGGCGCAGGAGCGCAAGCTGAAGCTCGCGAAGCTGAAGGGCGAACTGATCGACCGGGACCGCGCTGTTGGGCTGGTGTTCAGGCTGGCGCGGGAGGAGCGCGATGCCTGGGTGACCTGGCCTGCGCGGGCGGCAGCGCTGATGGCGTCGGAACTGGGGGTTATGATCGCGGATCATGGAAGTCTGGAGCCCGTCATGATGCAGAAGGTGCTGGAAGCCCATGTCCGTGCCCAACTCG
>CAYXXQ010000487.1:0-2242 GCA_964469075.1 uncultured Rhodobacter sp. | reverse complement strand
ATCCTGCGGGCAAACTTCGCAAGTGTCACCAAGTCGACCTTGCGCGCGCAGTTTCCGACCGTCAAAGGCCGCCAGAACAAACGTGACCTTAATGACATCGTTTCTTCAGGTGCGGCGTTCGAGTTGGCGGAAACCGTGGCCCAGGATCCCGGGCTGATCGGCAGCGTGCTGGATTATCGTTTTCTGGCCTCAGACCTGACGGATTTGTATCTGAAAGGGTCTTATGGCGCTCTGGTAGCGCAGGAAACCACTGGCGCCGTGACGTTGGAATTTGACGGCAAAAACGTGTTGATCAACAGCACGGAACCTGATTTTACCCCGGTGCTGAGGGACGTCAAACAGGTGCTGATTGAACACGCGGCCAAGCTGCGCGCCCAGGCAGCATTGCAGGATAACGGTGCCAGGGTCTTTACCGAGCGTGCCGAACAGGCCAAGGACGACACCCTCCGCGCCAGCCACCTGGAGGAGGTCGCGATCCGCTCCGCCGCGCGGGACAGTCTGCTGGCCGAGGCTGCGGCCCTGATCGTGCGGGCAAGCAACGGTGATGGTCTGGAATCTTTGGGCGAGGATAATAAATCCGTGCTGCTGCGGGTTTCCGGCGGTTGGATCAAGCTGCTTAAGGTCAGTGCCAACCGTGCCACTGGCGAGGTTTTGCTACCACTTCAGGGCGATGTCACCGCCAGCACGGAGTGGCGTCTGTTCATTACCGAACTGCCTGAAACCAGCCGCAATGTCAGTGACAATCAGATCGTCTGGATCGAAACCCTGAAGGATCAGGGCCGGGTTGATCGGGTGTTTAACTTTCGGTTTTTCACCGCCGGGGATTCGCGTGAGCCGGAGCTTGCGGGTATTCGCGGGGCTGTGGTCGGCACCTTCCTGACCATGCTGGTGACCTTCTCGCTTGCCTTTCCAATCGGTGTTTCAACCGCGATTTATCTGGAAGAATTTGCCCCGAGAAACCGCATCACCGATCTGATCGAGGTGAATATCAACAACCTCGCGGCCGTGCCTTCGATTGTGTTTGGCCTGTTGGGGCTGGCGGTGTTTCTGACGATCTTTGGCGTGCCGCGCTCAGCCCCCTTGGCGGGCGGGATCGTGCTGGCCCTGATGACTTTGCCGACCATTATCATCGCCGCGCGCGCCGCCATTCGCGCGGTGCCGCCTTCGATCCGGGACGCAGCGCTTGGGATTGGCGCTTCCAAGATGCAAACCTCTTTTCATCATGTTTTACCGCTGGCAATGCCCGGCATTCTGACTGGCACGATCATTGGCATGGCCCAGGCGCTTGGCGAAACAGCACCACTGATCCTGATCGGCATGGTGGCCTTCATCGTCGATATCCCGACCGGCGTGACCGACAGTGCCACCGTGTTGCCGGTGCAGATTTTCCGCTGGTCGGATTTCCCCGAACGCGCCTTTGAGGCCCGCACAGCGGCCGCGATTTGCGTTTTGCTGGTGTTTCTGGTCTGCATGAATGCGCTTGCAATCGTTTTACGCAAGAAATTTGAAGTCAGATGGTGACGGCTGCCATCAAGTTGAAAAAGTTAAGGACGCAAATGGACGGAGCGCTGCACATGCCCCCGCAAGACCTGCAACAAGATCAAACCTCGGTCGAACCGATGGCCGATGACGTGAAATTCCGCGCCCGCAACGTTGACGTCTTTTATGGCGACACCCATGCGATCAAGGCGGTCGATGTCGATATTCACAGCAACCAGGTGACGGCGTTTATCGGCCCCTCGGGCTGCGGCAAGTCAACCTTTCTGCGCTGTCTGAACCGCATGAATGACACGATTGATATCTGCCGGGTCAGCGGCGACATTCGCCTGGATGGGCAGGATATCTATGACAAGGCGATTGATCCGGTGCTGCTGCGCGCCCGTGTCGGCATGGTGTTTCAGAAACCAAACCCGTTTCCAAAGTCGATCTATGACAATATCGCTTATGGGCCGCGCATTCACGGGCTGGTCAGCACCAAGGCCGACACCGACGAGATCGTTGAAAAATCCCTGCGCCGCGCAGCGCTTTGGGACGAGGCCAAGGACCGCCTGCAAGAACCCGGCACCGGCCTGTCTGGTGGCCAGCAGCAGCGCTTGTGCATCGCGCGCGCCATCGCGACCTCGCCCGAGGTTCTGCTGATGGATGAGCCATGCTCGGCCCTTGATCCGATTGCCACGGCCCAGATCGAGGATCTGATCGACGATCTTAGCAGCCGGTTGTCGGTGGTGATCGTCACCCATTC
>CAYXXQ010000486.1:0-2256 GCA_964469075.1 uncultured Rhodobacter sp. | reverse complement strand
GTCGGCTACGCGCCTTATGACAACCCGCGCTACGCAATTTCGGTGATCGTTGAACATGGCGGCGGCGGCTCAGCCTTTGCGGCCCCGATTGCGCGTGATATCATGCTGGAGGCCCTACATGGCGGCGCGCCGCCGATCACCGATTATCCCGAAAGCCAGCGCACCCGGATCAAGAACGAGCGTAAAAAACTGGTGTTACGGGAGCCAAGCGCATGAGCTATCTGGTGCAAAATCAGAAAAGCATGCCGACCGGCCTCAGCAAGGTTCTGCATGTCAACTGGCCTTTGGTTCTGCTGGTTAGTGCCGTCGCCTGTGTCGGGTTTTTGATGCTTTATTCCGTTGCTGGTGGCAGCTTTGACCCTTGGGCAGCCGCGCAGGCCAAGCGCTTTGGTCTGGGCTTTGTCCTGATGATGCTGGTCGCTTTTGTGCCGCTTTATTTCTGGCGCAATGTTGCTGGTCTGGCCTATTTCATATCGCTGATCTTGCTGCTTCTGGTGGAGTTTTTTGGCGAGGTCGGCATGGGCGCGCAGCGCTGGATCGACATCGGCTTCATGCGCCTGCAACCTTCGGAATTGATGAAAATTACCCTGGTTCTGGCCCTGGCCGCCTATTATGACTGGCTTGATATATCCCGTGTTTCCAAACCCTTATGGGTCTTGCCACCGCTGGTAATGATCGCAATTCCCATGCTTTTGGTTTTGAAACAACCAGATCTTGGCACCGCTCTTTTACTTGGTCTTGGCGGGACGGCGATCATGTTTCTGGCCGGTGTCAGCTGGATCTATTTCGCGGTCGCGATCCTGTCAGTTGGCGGGCTTTTGGCGGCGGTGATCATGTCACGCGGCACAAGCTGGCAGCTGATAAAGGACTACCAGTTCCGGCGGATCGACACGTTTTTAGATCCAGCCTCCGACCCGCTGGGGGCCGGTTATCACATCACCCAATCCAAGATCGCGCTCGGCTCTGGCGGATGGGGTGGCCGTGGTTTCATGCAAGGCACCCAAAGTCGGCTGAACTTCCTGCCCGAGAAACAAACCGACTTCATCTTCACCACCCTCGCTGAGGAGTTGGGCTTTGTCGGTGGCATCTCCCTTTTGGGGCTTTACGCGCTGATCTTGATCTTCTGCGTGACCTCTGCGTTGACCAATCGCGACCGCTTCGGAATGCTGCTGACCCTGGGGATCGCCACCACGTTTTTCCTGTTCTTCGCGGTCAATATGTCGATGGTGATGGGCATGGCGCCCGTGGTCGGCGTGCCCCTGCCGTTGGTCTCATATGGCGGCACCGCCATGCTGGTGCTGATGATCGCCTTTGGCCTGGTGCAAAGCGCACATATCCATAGGCTTCGCTAACAAAAAGGACGACCCATGCCCGCCAAAATCCTGTTTGCCGGACGGCCCGACCAATGGCCGGTCTACCATAAAACCCTGACCGCAGCCCTTGGGCGCGCAGGTGTTGAGGGCACGATCCATAAGGCCGCCGATGACCCCAGCACGGTCGATTACATCGTCTATGCGCCAAACGGTCCGATCCAGAATTTCACCCCATTCACGGGCCTGAAAGCCGTGCTTAGCCTCTGGGCGGGGGTAGAAAGTTTTCAGGATAATGCCACCCTCAAGGTGCCCTTGGCGCGCATGGTTGATCAAGGGTTGACCGCGGGCATGACCGAGTGGGTGCTGGGCCATGTGATGCGCTATCACCTTGGAATTGACGGACATATTCACGGCCAGGATGGCGTCTGGCGCAACCATATCGTGCCACCCCTGGCGCGGGACCGACGGGTTGGCATCCTGGGTCTTGGGGCATTGGGCACAGCATCGGCGCAGGCTTTGCACCATGTCGGGTTTCCGGTGTCGGGCTTCAGCCGCCACGCCAAAACCCTTGAAGGCATAGCGACGTTTACGGGTAAGGACGGGTTGCGTAAGGTACTGGAAACCAGCGATATTCTGGTGCTTTTGCTGCCTTTGACCGGTGAAACCGAAAATATTCTGGACGCGAAGACACTGGCCCTTCTGCCCAAGGGCGCCTTTGTCATCAACCCCGGTCGCGGGCCGCTGATTGACGATAAGGCCTTTCTTGCGGCCCTTGAAACCGATCAGATCGCGCATGCAACACTTGATGTTTTCAGGGAAGAACCCCTGCCCAGCGATCACCCTTACTGGGGCCATCCCAAGGTAACCGTGACCCCGCATATCGCATCCGAAACCCGGGCCGAAACCGCCTCCGAAGCGATTGTGGAAAACATCGGACGCGGCG
>CAYXXQ010000485.1:0-2261 GCA_964469075.1 uncultured Rhodobacter sp. | reverse complement strand
GAGGGGGAAGGCTCCAGCTATGGCGGGCGCGGAACCATCGGCGTTCCCGTCGAGGAACTGCAAAGCCTGATCCGCGACGTGCCCCAACCCGTCATTGCCAAGGTGCGCGGCTACGCAATCGGCGGGGGCAATGTGCTGGCGACGATCTGCGACATGACTATCGCCTCGGAGACCGCGGTGTTTGGGCAGGTTGGCCCCAAGGTCGGCTCGGTCGATCCGGGGTTCGGCACAGCCTATCTGTCGCGCATTGTCGGCGAGAAGAAAGCGCGCGAAATCTGGTACTTGTGCCGGCGCTACTCGGCCACCGAGGCAGAGCGCATGGGGTTGGTTAACAAGGTCGTGCGGGATGACCAACTCGATGCCGAAGTCCGCGCTTGGGGTGCCGAGTTGATGGAGCGCAGCCCGACCGCGCTGGCAATCGCCAAGCGATCGTTCAACGCCGATAGTGAGAGTATTCGCGGCATCGGCTCGCTCGGGATGCAGGCTTTGGCGCTCTATTACGAAACTGAAGAAGCGAAGGAGGGCGGCCGCGCGTTTCGCGAAAAGCGCAAGCCCGAGTTCCGAAAGGGCTGAAACCGGGACCGGCATGGAGGCGGCGGTACTCATTTGGCACCCCGCAACTGGTGCCGGAAAATGATTAACCCCAGCACCGCCATGACCACCGCCAGTGCCCAGAGCATCGGCCCGATGCCCAGCGACACCGGCAGTACGATCAGCGACAGGGGCAGGGCGGTTTGCAGGATGTTCGACATCGCTGTGCCCAGCCCGACCGCGCCGTTCTCGTTGCCCGTAGGGGCCGTATCATAGATCAGGCCCAGTGTGAGGGGCACGCCGATCGACAGCGACAGGCCCAGCACGCCGCTGAACAGGGCAAAGGTCTCGAACTCGTGGGTCATGGGGATGAGCGCGTACTCCACGCAACCCATCATCAAAGCACAGACGATCAGCCATTCGCGTTGCATCAACCGCAGCGCGATAGGTGTGACCAGCCGCGCAACGAAGCTGCCTGATGCATAGAAACCTAGGACCACCCCCGCCTGCGTTGCAGAAAGGCCGATATCCACGGCATGAATTGCGACGACAAATGGGTAGAAGGATATGACCCCGACGAAAACTGAGCTGGAACTGAGCCACAACCGAAGTGTTGGTAGTGCCAGGAGCGAAAAGGCCCCGCGCTTGCTTGCAGCGTTTGACCGCCGTCGCACTTCAGAGAACCGGGTGAAGTTATGGGGGATAATCAACAAGGACAGCAGCGCCAGCCCACTAAACGCGGCGATGCACGACAGGCCCCAAAGGGGGCCGACGTGCTCGAATGACCAACCGGCCGCCATCGGTCCGAAGAACTGCGCGATGGCGTAGCACAGTACCAGGTATCCTAGGTTGCGGCTGCGTTTGGCGGGTGGGCCTGCCTCGCCTACGGCCCGGGACGCAGCAATATGCGCGAACATGGCACCCGAGCCCGTCAGCACCGAGGTCAGCAACAAGACTGGCACCAGCGGAACCGCTAGGTAAAGCAGCGGTGCTACGATGATCATGGACAGTGACAGCGCCATCGGTACCAGTGGGCCGTCCGAGTCTATCCAACGGCCGACGCGGTGGCTGAACAGGATCGAAACCGCTGTCATCGCCGACGAGATCAACCCCGCCATCGGCACGCCCGCGCCGATGGCTATGGTAAAGGTTGGCAGCACTAGTCGTCCGGCCGCCAACGCGCTATTGGCCAGGCCGCTAATGCACAGCGAGCCCCAAAGGACCGGCAGGTGGTTCCCGCTTTCCAGATCTGGGGCGTCAAGAGTCATGGCTCATTGGTCTCATGCTAGGGGCGAAACGCCGGCCACTGAGTGGGGCGGGCGGTGTTCAATCGGTGCGGCTGACTTTCGCCAAGGGGCGTTTCGACATCAGCCCCTGACGACGGACAGTCGCGACAACCTCGCCGTGTTGGTTCATCCCACGGTGTTCAAAATCCACGATCCCCGCATCGGGGCGCGATTTCGACTCGCGGCGCGTGAGGATCTCGGTCTCGATATGGATCGTGTCACCAAAGAACACCGGCTTGGTGAACTTGATGTCCGAAAAGCCCAGATTCGCCAGCGTTGTGCCCAGCGTGACATCGGCAACTTGTATGCCGCAAATCAGCGACAGGGTGAACATGCTGTTGACGATCCGCGTGCCGAACATCTGCGTTTTGCAGTATTCTTCATCCATGTGCAGCCAGGCGATATTGTGCGTCATGTTGCAGAACATCAGGTTGTCGGTTTCGG
>CAYXXQ010000484.1:0-2276 GCA_964469075.1 uncultured Rhodobacter sp. | reverse complement strand
TACACGGGCTGTTGTTAGAGCCGCCCCGGATCAGTTGATGCGGCCGGTTTTGCACGCTGATGTCGTGGCCGCCGCGCGCGCCTTATATGGTCTTTCGGGTTGTGATCGGGTGGCGATGTTGCAGCGCTGGATCTTGTCGGCAGAGCTGGCGGATCGGTTTCGCCAGAGGACCGGACGCTGCCATGCGGCGTTTGGCGATGGCAGTTTGGAATTGGCGGTTATGGGGCATCGAAAACCGCCGGAACCGATGCTATCAGACGCTGACTATTGCGATTGTCTGGTGATGGTGCTTGAGGCGATGATCGCGCAATCTGGTTCTAGCCACGGGCGCAAGACATGCAGCGGATGACGGTCGCGCGATCTGCGCTGGTTGCCTGGTCGTCCTTTGACAGGTCGGCTAGGCGGGTTTGGATGCGGGCTTGGTAGATTTTCAGGTCAGATAAGCTCATCGGTCACAAAATGCGTCAAGCGGTTTACAGGGCGTCTATTTTCCTTATCTAGTGTATCTAAGGCGCTGATAAAGGGAAGTGTGATGGCTGAGAAAAAGCCGAAGGTCGCCGGATTTGATCCTGTTTGGGATCGCATTCGCAGCGAAGCTCATGAAATTGTCGAGAAAGAGCCAATCCTGGGCGGATTGGTGCATTCGGGCATTCTGCATCATCGAAATCTGGAACGCTCGCTTGCGTATCGGATGTCTTTGAAGCTGGCTTCGGGTGAGATGACCGACCAGATTTTACGCGAGATCGTTGACGAAGCTTATCAAAGCGATCCTTCGCTGGGTCAGGCGGCGCGGGCGGATATCGTTGCAGTTTATGAGCGTGATCCGGCTTGCCACCGGTTTATCCAGCCGGTCTTGTTTTTCAAGGGATTTCAAGGAGTTCAAGCTTATCGCGTGGCGCATTGGTTGTGGAGTCATGGGCGCAAGGAGCTGGCCTATTTCATCCAGATGCGGGTGTCTGAGGTTTTTGGAATCGACATTCATCCCAATGCCAAGATCGGCTAGGGGATCATGATCGACCACGCGCATTCGATTGTGATCGGTGAAACCGCGGTGGTTGGTGACAACGTGTCGATGCTGCATTCGGTGACATTGGGAGGCACTGGCAAGGCCGATGGCGACCGACATCCAAAGATCGAAAACGGTGTTATGATCGGGGCCGGGGCCAAGGTTTTGGGCAATATCACGATCGGATATTGCACGCGGATAGCGGCAGGTTCGGTCGTGTTGCAGGATATTCCGCCGTGCAAAACTGTGGCAGGTGTGCCGGCCAAGATCGTTGGGGAGGCGGGCTGTGCGCAGCCGTCTGTGACGATGGATCAGATGTTTGAAAAATCCTGAAATTGGTTTGATTTCAGGGAGATAGAAAGGCCGGGGCGTTTCCCGGCCTTTTGTTTTTTGCGTATACGTCAGGCCAGCATGGCCAGTGGATCTTCGAGATAGGATTTCACCGCCGTCAGGAATTGCGCGCCTAGGGCACCGTCGATGACCCGGTGGTCGACCGACAGGGTGACAGACATCACCGTGGCGGTTGTGATGTCGCCGTCTGGGCCGACGATGGGTTTCTTTTCACCGGCACCGACAGCAAGGATCGAGCCATGTGGTGGGTTGATCACCGCGTCAAAATTGGTGATCCCGAACATGCCAAGATTGCTGATGGCAAAGCTGCCGCCGATATATTCGTGCGGTGCGAGTTTGCGGTCGCGGGCGCGATTGGCGAGGTCTTTCATCTCGATTGACAGGGTGGACAGTGTTTTCAGATGGGAATCTTTCAGGACCGGAGTGAACAGGCCGCCCTCGATGGCGACAGCGACGGCCACGTCTGAGGGGCTGAGTTTCAGAATTCGATCGCCCGCCCAGACCGCGTTGCAGTCCGGCACGTCCTGAAGGGCTAGGGCCGAGGCTTTGATGATGAAGTCGTTGACGCTGAGCTTGATGCCTTTGCTTTCCAGTTTCTTGTTAAGCTGGCTGCGGAATGCCAGCAGCGCGTCAAGTTGGATATCGCGACGCAGGTAGAAATGCGGGATGGTTGATTTTGCTTCGGTCAGACGGGCGGCGATGGTTTTGCGCATGCCGTCGAGAGTGACTTCTTCATATGGTCGGTCGGCGTAGATCTTCTTGATTTGGTCGGCCCCGGGAGAGGCTGGTGCTGGCTGTGCCGGGCTTGATGAAGGGGCAGCGGTTTGGGTCGATTTTGGCGTTGCAGTTGCGGTTTCTACATCGGCTTTGACGATACGGCCTTTTGGGCCGGAGCCGGTGATGGATGCCAGATCGAGGC
>CAYXXQ010000483.1:0-2281 GCA_964469075.1 uncultured Rhodobacter sp. | reverse complement strand
GCATGGCGGCGGTTGTTCAGGATCACCAGCACCTGATCCGTGTCCTGCAACCTCTGCGCCAGGGTGTCGTCGTCGACCTGCCCCCTATGTGTGACCCGGACCCGGCGCAGTTTTTCATATAGGCGTGGCGGATCAGGGGCCAGTTCGCGCATGTCGGCGCGCGCGAACCCTTCGGGATGGGCAAACCCGTCTTCTTTCAGCAGGGCCGGCTGCGTCGCCGTGCACAGGACAACGCTGGAACTGTAACCCCGAGCCAGTTCCTTGATGGCGGCCAGACAGGGACGCAACAGGCGCAGCGGCAGGGTCTGCGCTTCGTCCAGGATAATCACCGAATTTGCCAGCCGGTGCAGCTTGCGGCATTTCGACGGGCGGTTGGCGAACAGGCTTTCAAAGAACTGCACCGCCGTGGTGACGACCACCGGCCGGTCCCAGTTCTGTGCCGCACGCTTCAGCCGCTCGGATTCGCTGGCGTCATCCAGACCCTCCCAGTCGAAAGAGGCGTGATGTTCCAGCACTGCATCGTCATTGCCCAACGCCGCGCGAAACACCTGCGCGGTCTGCTCGACGATCGATGTGTAGGGGATGACATAGATCACTCGTTGCAGGTTGTGGCGCTGCGCGTGATCCATGGCAAATGCAAGCGAGGCAAGGGTCTTACCGCCACCCGTGGGCACGGTCAGCGAGAACAACCCCGGTGACTGGGCCGCCCCGTCACGTACATGGGAAAGGATTTCGGCGCGGATCCGGTTCACATCACCCGTTGCACCGTCGAAAGTCGCCAGATGAGCCGCCAGCGCCGGGGCCAGATCAGCCAGTGCGGGGGGAGATGATTGCAAAGTGCGATTCTCAGCCTTGTCATAGAACCGCTGGGTTTCCAGAAAATCCGCATCCGTCAGGGTGGAAAACAGCATTCGGGTGAAGAAATGCAGTTTGAAATTAGTAAAGGGATCACCGGGGTTGATTGACTGCAAGGGCGCCGGGATAAACCCGACCAAAGACGGCAGAACCATTCCTTCAGGCAGCCCAATTTCCCGAGCGTTCTTCAGGCGCTCTGATAAAGGAGTAGGTGGACGGGCGTCGGAATAAGTGATGCCGTTCGGCAAACCCGCATGATGTCCGGCAATGCAGTAGGCCAGTATTTTTCCAGCAAGACCGCCGATCCGATCATGTACGTAACGCGCACCTTCTCCGCTATGAGGTTCGGCATTGATCTCGCCGCGCAGTTTCGCCTGAAACTCCGGCTTTATCTTACCAATATCGTGTAACAATCCTGAGATTCTCGCCCAGCGCGCGGCCCCAAAGCCGTCGGCAAAAGCCTTGCCACAAATGCCGACGGCGGAAAGATGATCGTCCAGCAACTCCCACTCAAGTCGGGACGTGCTTTTTGTTGAATGCGCGAAAAAAACGGAATGTTGGCTTTTCATTCTTCTCTACCCTACTTTGATGAGTATAGATGACTGGAGGCTTGGCTCAATCGCTTTATATGCGCATTCCACTCAACAGGAAACGGCTTCAGCAAATCTGCCAGTTTCATCTCGGGCGACTGCCGCCCCTCAAGGACCATTTCGACAATCTCCGGTGACAGCAGGGTTAGCCGCAAGACCCGCGTCATGTAAGTGAGGGCGAGTTTTTCGTGTTCGGCCAGTTCGGTGATGGTGGTGAATTGCCCGCTTTCCAGCATGCGCTTCCAGCGGAAGGCGCGGGCCAGCGCCTTGACCAGCGTGCTATCTATGCGGGGATTTTCAATGGCAGTTGGTGTGCCGTTGGGCGTTATGACTTGTTTGCGACCACCATATTTTCGAATTTCAAACGGAACATGGACCGATATGGTTTCCATAGACGGCTGGCGGCGGGTCATGCGGCCTCTCCAACGTCGCGGGCCATTTCCCGCGCCAGCCCCGAAAGCCCATCGACACGCAGGCGTACATCAAGACCGCCCAACCCGATATCAACCCTCTCCACCAGTAACTGCACGATGCGGGCCTGCTCGGCGGGGAACAGTTCGTCCCAAAGCGGGTCAAGCTGAGTCAGACCCTCGCGAACGGTGTCCTCGTTGATCTCGGGATCCAAGATCCTTGCCGCCTTCAACGTGCCACTGACGATTTCCGGCTGGCGAAGCACAGCACGAAGTTGGGCGATGACCACCGCCTCGATTTCGGCGGCAGGCACGCGGCCGACCGGGCAAGTCCCGGCACCGTGTCTGAGAATAGTCTGGCTGACATAGTAGCGGTAAAGCCTGTTCTTTTTGCGTGTGTGGGTAGGTGAAAACGCCGCCCCATCC
>CAYXXQ010000482.1:0-2282 GCA_964469075.1 uncultured Rhodobacter sp. | reverse complement strand
CGCTGTTCAGAAACAATTGTGGAGCCATGACCGACCAGACAGGCCGCCTGATCCGGTTCGGGCTGGGCAACGAATCGCCAGCCCTCAATGCCCGCTGGAAGTCGTCCGACCTGATCGGCATCTTGCCCGTGGTTGTGCAGCCGCCACACGTTGGCAAAACGCTTGGCGTGTTCCTGGCGGTTGAAACCAAAAAGCCCGGCTGGCACCTGACGCCCGGCGACAAGCGCGGCCAGGCTCAGGCGGCATTCCTGCAATCCGTTCGGGGCTTCGGCGGTGTCGGTGGGTTTTGTTGCACCGCCGACGATTTTTTAGGTTTGACGCGGGCGGCAATAGCGGGTAATTGTGGGTTATAGAAACACACCAACTGGAGTTAAGATTATGACCGAACAGCGATACGAAATAAACGCCGCTGCCATTGCAACGCCAGATGAGATTGCAGACGCGGAGGCTAATGTTGCGGAGGCAATGGCTACGCGCGACAGTATAATGAGTCAGTTAGACGATGAAATAGCCAATCCTCACCGGGGTTCTGATTGGCTATTACGGGCGCGGGTTGCATTTGCACATGCCAAGAAAGATTTAACAACCGCTCGCGCTGATTTGAAAGCGCTTAAAAGTGACAAGCGTTTTGAAGCGGCAAACTGGAACCTGCAAAACCAAGCAGAAAAGCACAAGCTACAAATTGCGCGAGTGCAAGCAGCCGTAATGTGTGAGGGCGCGGGATTAAAGGGAGTTGTCCAGTGGGTGTTTGAAAACTACCCTGAGCGGATAGAAGAAGTTTTCGCTGCAAGAGACGCCGCGCAAGCCGACTGCAAAGCAAAGCAGGAGGCAGGACAATGACCCGCGCCGCACACACCAACCGGAGTTATTGACAATGGTACGCGGAATTGCAACCTACAGCGGCGAGGAAATGGAGGTGGCGTTTATTGCCACCGGCTTTGTCACCGACTATGGCGTGGACCGCTCACCCACTTGGATCGAGTGGGATAATGTGACGATCGATGATCTGACGATACTGGGGGTTGCGGTCGATGTGTCAAAGCTGCCGGTTGATCTGCAAGAGGCGATCTATGCGCTGGCCGACGATCTCGAATTTGAACAGGAGGATCCTGACTATGACTGACAACACCCACCCTCGCTTTGCCAACATGCCCCGCAAACGCCCAGGCTTGATCCGCGACGCCATCAGTCTGTTACTCATCATCGCCATGTGTGTGGCGTTTTATGTGGTGACACCGTGAAGCAACCCGCCCTGACCGCCTAAAACCACACCGTAAACCGCCCGTCTTGGCCGTCATATGGGTGATGCACGAAACACTCCACCGCCTGGCGATTGATGTATCCATTGCGATTATGCCAACCATCAGGCGGTGACGGGCTGCGAACATGCTCGATCTGCACGTTGTCGCCCTCCATGCTGCGCGTTGCACCACCCCATCAGCCAATCGTGATTTGACGGGCAGTATATCAGATCGACAGGCGCGGTAAGGCGTGCCAATTCAATGCACTTGACATAGCCCGCGAACGCATCTCGGTAAATCTGGTGGACGCTGCCCGCGCTGTCCTGATAGGTGCCGCTCGTCGTTGTTGATCGCGCGTTGTCCACATGCAAAACGTCGTTGCCTAGAACAAACAGGATTCGCCCGATACCCGATCCCGCCGCCTTGCGGATCAGTTCGCGCGTGCCCTCCACCATCCGATGCACGGCAATTTCGCGGCTGTAGGTGTGACCCGTTTCGGTCTCGACAGACAGCTTGCCAAAATGCACGTCCGCAAGGTCAATGATCAGCAGGCAGTCGCCACTGGGTGCGGGCCGGATTTCATACACCGGAAATGTTTCGTTGCGCAGATCGGTAATTGCGCCCCGTATCATGTCAAGGAATTGGGTTGTTTCTTCGGATAACGTTGGCGCGGTCCATCGGTTGTTGCCGATCTTCCGGCCATTGTCATCTAGGACCGCAACCCACCCGCCGTTGATTTCCGCGCCGCCCAGGCCGGACATTTGCATCATCGCCCGTGCGCCCTCGGATAGGTGTAACCCGGCCGCGCGCGCTTGCTTGTAGCGGCCATTGAATGTCTTTTCTGACATGCCTATCGCACGCGCGGCGGCGGCTTGCGACCCGTGCATCCTTACGGCATCAGCGGCTTCCTGCATCGCCTCATGTGATAGATGAGGCGTAGGCATTACATCAACTCCCCGGTCCACCATTCAGTGCCGCGCATGTGCGGGCATGCGGTGCCGTCGCTGTAGATCAAAAACATGAACCAATCGCCATTTTCGT
>CAYXXQ010000481.1:0-2287 GCA_964469075.1 uncultured Rhodobacter sp. | reverse complement strand
CCACGATCATGTCCTTGTAATCCTGCTGCGCGTTCGCTTCGACCGTCGCGATAAACGGCGAGCCGATATAGCCCAGATCAGCCCCCATCGCCCGCGCCGCCAGCAGCGCCTGGCCGGTGGCAATCGCGCCTGACAACAGCAACGGGCCGTCAAACCAGCGGCGGATTTCGCCGATCAGCGCGAACGGCGATTGCGCCCCGGCATGGCCCCCTGCCCCCGCCGCCACCGCGATCAGACCGTCGGCGCCTTTGTCGATGGCCTTGCGCGCAAATGTGTCGTTGATGATGTCATGCAGGACGATGCCGCCGCAGGCATGCGCGGCCTCGTTCACCTCGATGCGCGCGCCAAGCGATGTGATCCAGATCGGCACTTTCCAGCGGTTGCAAATCTCAAGATCCCGCTCCAGCCGTGCGTTGGACCGATGCACGATCTGGTTAACCGCAAAGGGGGCGGCAGGGCGATCCGGGTTGGCCTGATTGTGGCGATCCAGCGCTTCCGTGATCTGTTGAAGCCAGCTTTCCAACAACGGTTCTTCGCCCTCCGCCTCACGCGCATTCAGAGCCGGGAACGACCCGATGATGCCCGCCTTGCATTGGGCAATCACCAGTTCAGGCACCGAAATGATAAACAAGGGCGAGGCAACGGCGGGAAGCCTGAGACCCCGAAGGGCTGCAGGCAAATGACTGACATCGCGCGACATTACAGAACCTCAAACAAGCCGGCAGCCCCCATTCCGCCGCCGACGCACATGGTGGACACGACGTATTTGGCGCCCCGGCGCTTGCCTTCGATCAGCGCATGGCCAACCATCCGCGCGCCCGACATGCCGTAAGGGTGGCCGATGGAAATCGCGCCGCCATTGACGTTCAGCAACTCGTCCGGGATGCCCAGCTTGTCGCGGCAGTAAAGCACTTGCACGGCAAAGGCTTCGTTCAATTCCCAAAGGCCGATATCGTCCATTTTCAAGCCATGTGCAGCCAGCAATTTTGGCACCGCAAAGACCGGGCCGATGCCCATTTCGTCCGGCTCACAGCCCGTGGCCATCACACCGACATAACGACCAAGCGGCGTCAGGCCGCGTTTTTCAGCCTCGCGGCCTTCCATGATCACGGCGGCTGAGGCACCATCGGACAGCTGGCTGGCATTGCCTGCGGTGATGTACTTGCCTTCCTTGATGCTGATCCCGGCTTTGAAAACCGGTGCCAGGCTTTGCAGGCCGTCCAGCGTTGTCGAGGGGCGGTTGCCTTCGTCTTTCGAGAGGGTGATGTCCTTGTCCGAAATCTCGCCAGTTTCGCGATCTTGCACCTTCATCACGGTGCTGATTGGCACGATTTCATCGTCAAACTTGCCGGCATCTTGCGCCGCAGCAGTTCGCTGCTGCGATCTGAGGGCGTATTCATCCTGCACATCACGGCTGATATTGTAACGCGCGGCCACAGTTTCGGCGGTTTCCAGCATCGACATGTAGATCGCGCGCTTGTGTTCCAACAGCCAGGGGTCGGGCTGCATCCGCATGTCATTGGTCTGCACCAGGCTGACGGATTCAACCCCGCCGCCGATGGCGACCTGCATGCCGTCCTGCACCACTTGCTTGGCGGCTGTGGCAATCGCCATCATGCCGCTGGCGCACTGCCGATCCACCGACATGCCCGCGACCGTCACAGGCAGACCAGCACGAATGGCGGCCTGCCGCGCGATATTGCCGCCGGTGGAACCTTGCTGGAGCGCCGCGCCGATGATGCAATCGCTGATCTCGGCGGGGTCAATCCCGGCGCGATCAACCGCGTGTTTGATTGCATGGCCCGCCAGCGCCTGGCCAGTGGTGGCGTTGAACGCACCACGGTAAGCTTTGCCAATGGGGGTGCGGGCGGTGGAAACGATTAAAGCGTCGCGCATGATGGTAATCCTTTGGATTTGTTAGGTTATTTATGACGTTAAAGATTGGTCAGAACCCGCGCAAGCGCGCGACCTGTTCGGCGTGATAGCTGTAATCGCCCAGCCATTCGGCGGCAACGCGGGCGCGTTTCATGTAAAACCCGATGTCAAACGCATCAGTCATGCCGATGCCGCCATGCATCTGCACGCCCTCGACCACCGCCAGTTTGGCGGTATCGGTGGCGCGTGCCTTGGCAAGGGAAACGGCAAGGGTAGCATTGTCAGGATCCTGATCCAGCATCCGCCCGGCATGGGTGATGGCCGAGGCCGTGACCTCAATCTCGCACCACAGATGGGCGGCGCGATGCTGCAAGGCCTGAAAACTGCCGATCGGCACGCCAAACTGACTGCG
>CAYXXQ010000480.1:0-2313 GCA_964469075.1 uncultured Rhodobacter sp. | reverse complement strand
TGCGTTCCTGAATCCTGAGTTCAATCTCACGCGTGCGCGCTTCCGTGGCCCGGCTTGCCACCGCGGCCTTGTTGTTCTTTGTGAGTTGGTCTTCGTAATAGGCCAGCGCCCCGCGGATCACGCCGACCAGCGTGTATTCCCCGCGGGTCGCCCGATCCATATAGCCGGATGTGACGAGCCCCTGGACCCAGCGTTCCGACCGGCCCAACAGGGCTGCGGCTTGTGCCACAGTAATGGTCTGGCCGCGTGGTCTGCCATCCGACATCAGTCACCGCCTCCAGCGATCGAAAAGACGGCGCAGAAAGTACGAGCGGATCAGCGATACGGCTGTGAATACAAGGCCGAGGCCAAGATTCTCGACCACGCCGACCTGAAGTTCAAACGCTGGAAACACAGCGAATTGCGTGGCCACCGCCAGCACATACCCCACAACGGTGTTGGTCACAGCCTCGATCACGGACCCGCGTTTTGATTGCGCCATGTGCCCCTCATAAAGCCATGATATTGCTCTGATTAAACTGGATATAGCGCCCGAGTAGAGCGAATCTGATTGCGTCAACCGACGCACCCGAGGAGCTCGCAGATGACCATCGCAGAACGCTACAACGCAGCTGCCGCCAAACTCCTGCCGCATATGGGCGCTGACCTCACGGTCGACCCGAGCATCACCACCGCAAACGAGATCGACGACATCGTCTTTCGCCGCAGCGAATACCTCGGCGGGATGGCCTGCGCGATCCTCGCCCTGATTGAACAGCAAACCTGAAAGGCCACACCATGACCGCCATCACCACCATCCGCATCGACCACGCCGCCTTGCCCGACCAGTTCGACCGCTCCCGCCCGGACGCCGTGGCAGAGGCCATTGAGGCCGCGCTGCGCGAGGACGGCATTGCAGCTGCAGCCTCCGACGTTATCTCGCATCTCAAGATCGAACTGCCCACCAGCCAGCTCGCGGCGGCCTGTGCCACGCTGGCTGATTTGCAGCTGATCTGACGGAGGACGACCATGAGCACCCGCGCACAGATCGCCATCCAGATCGGGCCCGAAGAATGGGCCCATGTCTATTGCCACTATGACGGTTACCCATCGCACATGCTGCCCGCGCTGGCGCGCTGGACGCCCGAGGACATCCTCGCCGCCAAAGAAATCCGGCAAGTCCGGGCAGACGCCCTCGACTGTTTTGATCCACCGCGCGCGCCGCAAATCCTGCCACATCCGACCTGCCAGCTGTGCCACCTTTATCTCTGGCAGGACGGTGGCTGGGTGGACGCGACGGGCCACGCCGAATGATCACAAAGCAATAGTATGGCTCTGATTTTACTACGTTAATCAGCCCCAAAGAGCGAATGTGGTGACAGAAAAACCATACAACTCACCACGGAGACACCACCATGACCCGCCTGAACCCGATCACCACACCCCGCCACCAGCTGCGCGCCGCAAAAGCACAACGTAACCGCGAAGCCGCCTTGAACGCCTTCCTCGGCAAGAAGGCCGAGATCGACGAAATGATCGCCCGCCTGCAAGCGCTCAGCGCGGACCACTTCAACAGCCATCCCGACGAGATCAACTGGGGCGACGTCGGCACCCTCGAGCATTATGCCAGCATCTTGAAGCGCATCACCGACAGCGCCTTCTGCGAAGGCGAGCACGCCGAGTGAACAAAAGCCTCCCGAACGCAGCCCGCCGACTGGCGGGCTTGATCCGGTAGAAGACAGCGCACCCTGCGTTGCCCACACACTGGAGACCAGCATGAACCAGATCCAACTATCCAACGCGCAAGCGATCATTCTATCAACCGCCTGCGCCCGTGAGGACGGCGCGGTGTTTCCCGTCACCACCAACCTCAAGGGCGGTGCCGTCGGCAATGTCTGCAAGAGCTTGTTGAAGCACAAGTTCATCGAGGAAATCCCCGCCACCGACCTCAACACCGTCTACCGACACGACGAAGAGCACGGGCCGGTCACGCTACGCGCCACGCCGCTGGCTTACAGCAATCTCGGGATCACGGACGAACCTGTTGGCAGGGCAGCGACCGAACCCGCGCCGAAAGCCGCCCGCCAGCGCAGCGGCACCAAGCAGGAAGCACTGATCGCTATGCTGCGCGCGCCGGACGGCGCGACCATTAACGAGATTGTGGCAGCCCTTCACTGGGAACCACACACCTGCCGTGGCGCCATCTCCGGCGCACTGAAGAAAAAGCTCGGGCTGAACATCACCTCCGGAAATATCGAGGGGAGAGGTCGCGTGTACCGAATTGGCAACACCAGTATGTGACTTTCCAGTGACTCTGAATCCTTTAAGCATCTC
>CAYXXQ010000479.1:0-2313 GCA_964469075.1 uncultured Rhodobacter sp. | reverse complement strand
CCGCCTGCGAAGGTTTCAAAGGCTGGTTTGCCGACGCCGCTTACGCCGACCAGGACCGGGATGTCCTGCTCCAATGCCGCGCCGATGACGTTGCAAAAACCACGGCCTGCGGCCTCTTCCGGGCCAAATTTGTTGAGGATAAACAGGTCAGCCTTATCCAGTGCGCCGGTTTCAACACTACCAACGGCGCGTGCAATTGCACCCGGGTCCAGGCGGCATGCGTCTGAGCCTGCGCCAAGATTCTGGGTGATTTTGATCACCGGCCCATCGGGCAGAACCCTGACTTTCATATCGCAACCATTGGCAAATTCGCTGCTGTAATCCATCGCTTTGACAATGCCCGCAAGGCTTGTGCCCTGGGCTTGCAGATCTTCGGCGACATCGGCCAGCAACTGGTCGATTTCGCCACTTTTGGTTGAGGTGATATAGGCAATTTTCATGGTCGCACCTGCCGTAATTCGTGAAGCTTTTGCCCAGGCCAGGCTGCGCTTTGGTCACCGGTCAGGAAGCGTTCAAACACAGGTTTCTTTCTGTTCTTAAGCGCAATTGCAATTGCAAAATGCGGGCTGCATCCATCTGCCGCGCGTGCGGATGGGTGGGCTGATTGGAACTCGGCGGCGGCCAGCTTTTCAAGCTTCGCCTGCGGTCCTAGACCCCTGCCCGTTTGGTCAGGATTTCCCATTCCTGATCTATGAAACCCTGCATCTGCGCTATGTCCGCGGCCGTCAGATGCCGGTAGCGTTTTTGTTGGGCCAGATAGCTGTTGATCGGCGTTGGATTCTTTGGGGCTGACAGGGTGAAATGCAAACCATCGCTGATTTCCATCAGTGGGAAAACCCCGGCATCAACCGCAAGTCTGGCGGTTTTAACGGCGCTGTTATCGGCCACGCCCCAGCCCGGCAGGCAGGGGATCAGGATGATGATGACCTTGGTGCCGCGAATGGATTTGGCCTTGGCAACCTTGGCCGCCAGATCGTTCAGATCCGACGGGCTGGCGGTGGCGAGATAGGGAATGCGGTGGGCTGCCAGAATGTCGATCATGTTCTTTTTGCGGGTGGTCTTGCCTGTCGGCGTACTGCCGGTGGCAGCATTCAGCGGCGTTGACGAACTTTTCTGGCCACCCGTGTTCATATAGCCTTCATTGTCAAAGCAGATGTAAAGGATATCTTCGTTCCGCTCGGCGGCTGAGGACAGGGCTTGAAGGCCGATATCGTAAGTGCCGCCATCGCCCGCAAGGCACAGAACCGTGGTGTCGGGTTTGCCCTTGGCCAGCAGCGCCCGCTTCACGCCCGCGGCGGAGGCGGCAGCGCTTTCAAGCGTGCCGTGGATGAACGGCACTTTGACCGAGCTCATCGGGTGGCCGCCAAGAATGACGGCGGAACAGGACGGGGCCACGACTCCGACGGTGTCCGGGCCGACCGTGTTCATGATGACGCGCAGCGCCAGGGCTTCGACGCAGCCGCCACAGGCGACATGGCCTGAGCAGAACTGGCCGTCATCTTCGTAATTGATCTGTTCCATTGTCCTACTCCACCCAAATCGGCGTTGGGGATGCCTTGGCGGTTCGGTATGCCACCGCCAGTTTTTGGATCGTTCTGGCCGAGACGCTGACACCGCCGACACCGGTTAACATGCCGTGCAATCGCGGCTGGTGGCTTAGGCCGAACAGCGCACTTTTGAGTTCCTGGTGCAGCACGCCACCGGTGCCGGGGGAATAGTTTCGATCAAGCACGATGGCGCATGGGATGTCCTTCAGGCTTGCGCGTAGGGCCGCTTCGGGCAGCGGGCGGAACAGGCGCAGTTTCAGCAGCCCGGCCTTGATGCCGTCATCGCGCAAGGCATCGACGGCTTCGCGGACGGTGCCGCACAGGCTGCCCATCGTGACGAAAACCACCTCGGCATCCTGGGTGCGGTAATGCTCCAACGGGCCGTAGGTGCGCCCGGTCAGGCCACCCCATTCCTGGCCGGATTTCGCAACCTGATCGGCAATTCCGGCCATTGCGGCGTCCATTTCACGGCGGCTGATGTTCCAGGATTTCTGATCAATCGGCGCGCCGACGGAGCGCCCGATGCCGGTGCTTAGATACAATTCCGGCTGGTAGGGTGGCAAGAACGCATCCACCGCATCCTGGCTGGGCACCGAAACCGGCTCCATCGAATGGGAGACGTAAAAGGCGTCGTGATTGACCATGACGGGTAGTTTGCTGGCCTCAGCGATCGCGAAGGCCTGAATGACGGTATCAAGCGATTCCTGGGGGGTTTCGCTGTAAAGCTGCACCCAGCCGGTATCGCGCTGGGACAGGCTGTCGATCT
>CAYXXQ010000478.1:0-2320 GCA_964469075.1 uncultured Rhodobacter sp. | reverse complement strand
CGGGCCGGGGCCTCGGTCAGTCGGCTTGAGGTTGATGAGTTGATCGAGCTGATTGAGCTGCATTCGGAGTTGGAAGGTGCTGCGGCCTACCACGCCGCGCGGCGGGCGACCCAGGACCAGATTTCTGATCTGGCGCGTGCCGCCCGCGACTATGCCGATCAGGCGGACGGCAGCAAGTCTTACGACCTTAATCTGGCGTTCCATCTGGCGGTGTTTCGGTGCAGCAATAACACCGCCTTGCAGCATGCGCTGGATATGACCGGGGTGCGGTTGGTCGCCTATTTTCGCACCCAGGAAGACCTGCGCACCGGCGAAGGGCGCGCGATTGCCCAGCATCAGGAAATTCTGGCGGCGATCGAGGGCGGGCATGCCGATGCCGCCCGACAAGCAATGCGGCGGCATGCCGAAATTGCCAGCGACACTTTGCTGGATGTGATCAGTTTGATGAGGTCATAAGGGCTGATCGCAACCCTAGCAGAGGCGGCCCAGAAGTTGCAGCAGCACCTGCTGTTCTTCGACCTCAAGCGGGGCCAGGGTTTGCTGGCTGATCGTGGCGGCAAGTGGCTCCTGCCCTAGGTAAAGTGCGCGACCATCCGGGCTGAGGTCAACGATCATTCGTCGCTTGTCCTGATCATCGCGCCGGGTCTGTAACAGACCGCGTTTGACCATGCGATCGACCACGCCTTTGATGGTTGCCGCGTCCATCGCGGTCTCCCGGCCCAGCGCGTTTTGCGACAGCGCGCCGCGTTCATGCAACTTGGCCAGGACAGCAAACTGGGTTGGGGTCAGATCGGCGATCAGATCGGAAAAGATCGACAGATGCCGCTGGCTAACGCGCCGAAGGATGAACCCGATCTGGGCGTCCAGTTGGTAGATCGGCGGATCGGGCCTATCGGGTGGCTGTTTCATAGCCTTGGAAACTGGCGGAAAACCATTTGACAGTAAAGCACCAAGGCCTCAAAATCTGTTTGTATACGAACGATATTTCAACGGGATTGCCGTGGGGATCACTGTGCCAAAGACCTATCACCGCCCCGGCCAGTTGCGTGATGCCCTTGCGGCTTTGGCCGGGCAGGACATGTTGGTTATGGCTGGCGGCACCGATATTTACCCGGCCCAGCAGGGGCGCGATCTTGACCGTGAGATTCTGGATTTGACCGCAATTTCAGACCTTTCGGGAATTCGCGAAACCGCTGCGGGCTGGGACATCGGTGCGACCACGCCCTGGGCGATGATTGCAGCGGCTGATATGCCAGCGGCGTTTCATGCCCTGCAACAAGCAGCAAAGCAGGTCGGATCGGTGCAGATCCAGAACAGCGGCACAATCGGCGGCAATCTGTGTAATGCTTCGCCCGCCGCGGACGGGGTGCCGCCCCTGTTGGTGCTGGGGGCTGAGGTTGTTCTGACTTCAACCAAGGGTGATCGCCGCTTGCCCCTGACGGATTTTCTGACCGGGGTGCGGTCAACCGCCAGGGCGCGCGACGAGATTGTCACCGCGATCCATCTGCCGAAAACCCGCACGCGCGGACGGGCGGTTTTTGGCAAGCTGGGGGCGCGCAAATATCTGGTGATCTCAACCGCGATGGCGGCGGTTAGGGTCGTCCTGGCCGAGGGTATGATCGACGAGGTCGCAATCGCGGTTGGGGCGTGCAGCCCGGTGGCGCAAAGACTGCCGGGGGTCGAAGCGGCTTTGCGCGGCACTGACGGCTGTGAGCCCGGTCTTTGGCAGGCACCTTTAAAGGCGGATATCGCACAGCATCTGACGCCGATTGACGATATCCGGGCCGATGCCGCCTATCGGCAGGGGGCGGTGGCAACGCTGGTGTCTGATTTGATCTTGCAGACGGTGACGGTATGACCAAAGCGACAGGTCAAAGTGCGCGACATCTGAGCGTCAACGGCCAAAGCCACCAACTGACCTGCCCCGGCGGCCGCCGGCTGAGTGCGGTTTTGCGCGAAGACCTTGGCCTGACTGGCACCAAATCCGGTTGCGACGCCGGGGATTGCGGGGCCTGCACCGTGCTGCTGGATGGCCGCCCGGTCTGCGCCTGCCTGACCCCAGTGGCGCAAGCAGAAGGGGCCGAAATCACCACGGTCGAGGGCCTGCCCGACGCCGGTTTCGCCGCCCTACAACAGAGTTTCCTGGCCTATGGTGCGGCGCAATGCGGCATCTGCACACCGGGGATGCTGATCGCCGCCGCCAGCCTGCTGGCCGTAACGCCGCACCCAAACCAGCAACAGGTGGAAGACGCGATCGGCGGGGTTTTGTGCCGCTGCACCGGCTACAGCAAGATCATTCAGGCGGTGATCCACGCCAACA
>CAYXXQ010000477.1:0-2322 GCA_964469075.1 uncultured Rhodobacter sp. | reverse complement strand
ACGTCAAGATTGAAGATGATCAGCGGCACGGTAATCAGGTGTAAGACAAACAGCGGGATGGCAACCTCAAGACTGGTGGCCTGGGACATACCAAGCACCGCCACAAAGTTAGTCAGCAGCAAGCCAATGGTCAGTTTGAAGTTTCCAACGCGACGCAAGACACGTGAAATAAACAAGAACACAAGCACACTCAGTGCCGACCCGACGGTGTAAATAGTTCCAACACTGGTAGTCTCGATGAACTGCTCCAAAAACGACGAGTTAATAAACGCCACCAGAAACGTATGGAATACCAGTAGCAAAATAGCGGCGTAAATTGGGATCAGTCGTCGTTGCGGCCCGCGTCGCATGATGGGGCTATGAGTGGCTTTGGGCATGGTTGTAGTATACGTCTTGTAAGTATTGATTTACCTAGCTATAAACAAAGCGCCGCCGAAGCGCCGCTTTGTCGTTTCGTTTGTCTGTAAGTTAGATGCCGATCAGTACCGGGATCACCATCGGGTTCTTGCTGGTTTTTTGCATCAGGAAGCCGGACAGTTTGTTCATGACCTCTTCTTTGGCAATCTCGAGGTCGATTGGGTGTTGTCCGTCGACAGACTGTTCGATGGTACGTTTGACTAGTACCCGAGCTTCACTTAATAGTTGCTGATTTTCACGCAAGTAGACAAACCCGCGACTGATGATGTCTGGAGACTTGCGCAGTTTGCCGGTTTTACTATTGACGGTGGCGATGACCACAAACATGCCGTCCTCAGAAAGGCTCTTGCGGTCGCGTAATACGACTTCTTGCCGGGTGCCGACTGTAAAGCCGTCGACCATGAGTTGTTCATTTGGAATCTTCATCGGGAGGACTTTCAGGTCCTCGCCATTAGTTATTTCAATGATTGTTCCGGTGTCCGGTACGACAATGTTCTCCTTCGGGAAGCCGTTTTCGACTGCCGAGAACAGGTGACTTTTCAACATGAAGTGGTGACCATGAACGGGGATGAGGAACTTGGGGTTAACTGTTTGTCGAATCCAGGTTAGCTCACCAGCATACCCGTGCCCAGTTGAGTGAATTGCCGCCGATTGTACAGTGACGACTTTTACGTTTTGTCGGTAGAGGTTATCCTTGAGGATCTGTACAGAAATCTCGTTACCAGGAATAACTGACGACGACAACAGAATCGTGTCTCGTTCGTTCAGGGTGATGAACTTGTGTTTGTTGGTCGACATACGCATAAGTGCCGCAAACTCTTCACCTTGAGCGCCAGTGGAAAGAATAACAATCTTGTCTGCCGGATAATCTTTAATGTCGTGTCCTTGGATAAAGGTTCCAGGCTGGACTTCAAGTAGTTTGGCGTGAATGGCGATTTCTACGTTGGTTTTCATGCTGCGGCCTTCAAGCACGACTTTTTTGCCGTACTTTTCACACGATTCGATTAGTGCAAAGAGACGTTCAAAGTTCGATGCAAATGTTCCGATGATCAACCGGCCGGTGGCGTTTTTAACCAGTTCGTCGAACGTATCAAGCACGATGCTTTCTGGAGAAGAGAAACCAGATTGCCAGGCGTTAGTTGAGTCACACAGCAAGGCTAGGTTATTATTTTTTCCGACGTTGATCCAGTCCTGTGCCTCGAGTTTGTCTACCTCGCCATCGATATGGGTCAACTTTACGTCGCCGGTAATTGTTACGTCACCATGCTTAGTTTCGATACTGACTCCCATTGCGTCTGGGATCGAGTGAGTCACTGCAAACGTTTTGATTTTAGTTTTTCCGACGGTGAAATGTTCACCTTCTTTAATCACATTCATCTTGAAGGGTTCCATTTGAGGAAATTCCTCTTGGCGCTTGAGGATCATAAGTGAGGATAGGTTTTGGGTGTAGATTGGCGGGTTGCCGATTCGCTCCATAATAAACGGTAATCCTCCGATGTGATCGAGGTGACCGTGGGTAATAAGCATCGCACGGATTTTGTCTTTGCGTTCCTCCAAGTACTGGGTATTTGGTAGGATGTAGTTGATACCAGGTGCGTTTGCAGCCTCTGATACAAACTGGAACCCAGCATCCACCACGATAATGTCATCTTTTGTCTCGATGATGTTCATGTTGCGACCAATTTCTTCCACTCCAGACACAGTGATGATACGGACAGTGTCTTTGTCAGTGATCTCGGGGATTTTGGTGTGTTGTTGGGCCTCGTTGATACCCAGACGGTGGGTCAAGGCTGGAGCCTTGTCAGGTCGGCGCCGTTGTTGCGGTCGGCGTCCAGAGGCTCGTTTGGGTCGACTGCCAGCCGCTGCGCTTGCATTGCGTGGACTGCCTGCTTGTGGGCCTCGACC
>CAYXXQ010000476.1:0-2324 GCA_964469075.1 uncultured Rhodobacter sp. | reverse complement strand
TTTCTGTTGTTACCTTGAGTCAACTCTTTTACTCCCCCTCGTAAAAATAAGACCTTCAAGATTACGGCAAAGTTAAATCTTGAAGGTCTTATGATTTCCGAGTTTTGGCAAAGAAGCCTTTTCCAATAATATCACAACTTTGCAAAATCAACCAAATTTATTAAAAATTGTTATAATGCTCAAAAATGCGGCGTTTCAGTCGCTTCGGCTGGCGTTTTGCGAGTTATCGACTGGCGTTTTAAAGTCTTCTCTACGGCGTTTTAACACTTGAACCGCCGTTCATTTTCATGGACAATAAGTTTATTCTTAACAGACTTTTTCCCAAAAGGAGATTTTTATGGGTAATCAAGGAACTTCCTCTATCTTTTCTGATGATGAACACAATGAATTAACTCAAAGAGCAAAAGATGATGCTAGCTTTGATGGTGATTTTGATGAGCTTGACGAATTAGAAGACGAAGATGAGCTAGAGTTAGAAACAGTTGACCAGATTATTAGGAGGCTCAAAACAGAGCAAGATATTGACATTTTTCAAGACGTTGGCGAGAAATTGGCTTCAAATGATATGATAGTCACATATCAGATTAAGAAAAATGGAAAGTTCTTTACAACAAAGACTCATCCTTACTCATGGGAAGAGTTACAAAGGGAGTTTTGCAAGCAAGAGGGGGCTAGGTTCTCTATTACAGCAAAAAACCCTGACAGTGGGGCCTACATCAAAACTCAAACCCAGAACGTAGATAAATTGCCCGATAATGGTCAACCTAATGTTGAGGCAAGCTCTCAGGAAAGAGGAATGTCCACTCAAGAGCTTTTGGCGTTAATACAGAAACAAGATGAGAAGGCAAAACGTGAAGCTTCTGAGAAGTCACGTTCTGAGCGTGAAACGATGATTACTTTAATGCAAGCAATGAAACCAGAGAGGCAGGATAATTCTGATATGATTAGAATGATTTCAGAACAATCAAACAATAGTTCAAATACTATCGTCGCCCTCATGACAGCTATGATGCAAAATAAGCCTCAAGACAACTCAGGCGATATGCTTAAATTCATGGTTGAGCTTCAAAATAAACAACAAGAAAGAACTGAGAGAATGATTGAGAAGATGAGCGAGAACACCAATAAGGTTCTTGAGCAAGTAATGATGGTTGCATCACATAAGGAAGAACCAGAGTTTAAAACCTTTGATGTTATGCAAATGGTTGATAAGGCCAGAACAGAAGGTTTTGAACAGTTCAATACTATGAACCAACTTGCTGAAATGAAGGCGAAAGAAAGAGCTGATATGGTTGGCAAGCGTGACCCAGAAGGTATTACAGAAACAATCCTCAAGTCATTGGCACCGGCCCTCGCAAGCGGAATAATGGCAGGGCGTGGGCAACAACAAGCTCCATTGCCTCAACAAAGGGGGTCACTTCCCCAAACCACGAATAACAGGCAAGTACGACCTCAACAAAGAACTGCAACTGGCCAAGGCCAGAGAAGACCAGCGCAACAAACTAGCCAAGGTGGGGCAACTCGCTCAACTAACGGGTCAGGCGGTCAAAGTAGGCCATCAAGCTTTCCGAGCGTTACGAAAAAGGTAGTTCCAGCAGAGGTTCATGGGATAAAAACAGGAAATAAGGCTCAGAATACTTCTAGCCTTGAACAGAAAGCTCAATCAGGTAAAATGGTAGTTGATGAAGGCCATAAGGAACTGGTTCTCCAAGTTGCGGTTCCGATTGTAATGGAAAGCTATCAAGCTACCGAGACAGTTGAGCAAACAGTTGAGAAAACAGTTCAAGCCTTCCTTGCCAACGGCGTTCAAATGGAAAGAGCAATGATTGATTTTACCGCAAGCGATATTGAAGGTTTAATCACTCACTTTGGTCTTGATGAATCCATGAGCGTCCTACTTAGGGAGTTCTATGACAAATTACATGAAAGGATTATTGGGCAATATCCCCAAAATGGATAAGCAGACTTTCGGAAATGGTGTTAAGGGAAACCTTGACACTGTTTCCTTCATTAAGGATTGTGCCAGAAAATATTCTGGCCATCCCTTAGTGAGAAGATTTACAGAAGAAATTTTAGAGTCGTATGGAACAAGGTCGCATGACCATATAAATGAAGCCTACGCAATCGGTGAATATATTCAAAAGAATTGCCGATACATGAAAGACCCAAACAAAATTGAACAACTCCAAGAACCAACTTTGATGATTAAAAGAATGGAGGAAGGTAAATGTCGTGGTGATTGTGACGATATGGTACTACTCACCTTAACCTGTCTTCTTTCGGCTGGCATACAGCCCTATGTGAAAATCGTAAAATATAATAAA
>CAYXXQ010000475.1:0-2337 GCA_964469075.1 uncultured Rhodobacter sp. | reverse complement strand
TTGTGTCGGACAGCAATTGCCAGTGGTTTTCTGCCGCGGCTGCTTTGGCGGCGTCAAGGCTGGCCTCGTAATTCTGGCCGTCGCGGATCACCTCGGCACCCAGGGATTTCAGCCTGGCTTCAAAGCTGGCGGGTACGGTTTCGGCGATGTAAATCACCGCCCGCGCCCCGAAAACCCGCGCCCCGGCGGCAATCGACAATCCGTGATTGCCAGCGGTTGCGGCGCAGAAAACCGCGTCTGAAAGCGCTGTTTTAGTGCGGGCCGCATCAGCCAGATCATCGCCCAGTTCTTGCCAGGCTTGTTTGGCAATCGCATGTGCGGCGCCCAAGGCCTTGAAGCTGCCAAGACCCATGCGGGCGCGTTCGTCCTTGATCAAAAGGTCTTTGATACCAAGATCTTGCGCGATTGATGGGGCCGGGGACAAGGGCGTGACATCAGCGATTGGGCAGAGGGCGAGCAGTGCCTGCGCGGCAGTTGGGTCGTCAACCAGGGTGCCTTTGACATTGGTTGCGCCTGAGGGCAATCCTTGCCCGCGATAGGGATTTTTCAAAAGTTTCATGGGCCAAGTTTGGCAGCATTTGCCGCCCGACTGCCAGCCCAAAAACGACATTATCAGCCCTGACTTGAACGAGGTTGACCTAAAGCGATTTCATCGCGGCAAGGCGTTTTTGCAAGACCGGAACCACATCGGCGAAGGCGTCAGGTCGGCCTGCGGCTGCGGCCAGCTTGCCCGACATCTGGCGCACGCAATCCTGGAGACCGGGGTCGCCTGCGGCATCTGCGACGCTGCCCAAAAATTGCAGACAATAGGTCTGCGCTTCCTGATCGCCATCCTGTTCGGCATCGGCAATCAAGGTTAACACATGGCTTAGATCTTCTTTCATCGCCAAAGGATCGGGTGAGATTTTATTGGTTATCGGCACCACGTTACCGCTTGATCGCTGGGCCCGGTCGGGAAAGTGGCTGAGGATCTGGTCCTGAAAAGCGATGAGGTTTTTCAAAGGCTTGGCAATATAGCCATCCGCCCCCGCTGCCATTGCTGTGGGGCCAAATTCAGCCGCGTCATCGCCGCTGGTGGCCAGCACAATCGGCGCATTTGGGTGATGGGCCGCGAGGTCTTCGATCATTTCCATGCCTGATCCATCCGGCAGGCCGATATCGACCAGCACAATCGACGGGCGGTAGGTTGCGAGGTGGCGGTAGGCGGCTTTCAGGCAATCGGCCCTTCGCAATCGCGCACCGCTGCGCAAACACATCAAACGCACCGCTTCTGAGCAGTAGCGACTGTCTTCCACCAGCAAAAACGTCAGTCCCAACAACGGCCGCCTGCTGGTGCCTGCGCGCTGGACTGCGCCGCCAATGGTGCCGCCTGGCACCCGGCCTATCAGCATTGTGTCTTCCATTTGTCCCCCTTGGATCAAAACCGCGACTCAGGGTCGAGTTTGCGACCCAGAGGCGTATTAAGGACGCATCAACCCTAACGATGCCTTAACGCCGCGGACGTTGCTGCCGCCCCTTGCCTTTTTGCACCCCGATCCCCTATCTGTCCGGAAAGACCGAAAAAGGAGTGTTCTGATGATTGGCCGCCTTAACCATGTTGCCATTGCTGTGCCTGATCTGGAGGCCGCCGCCGCCCAATATCGCGATGTTCTGGGGGCAAAGGTTAACCCGCCGCAGGACGAGCCGGACCACGGTGTCACCGTCGTTTTCATCGAGCTGCCCAACACCAAGATCGAGCTGCTTTACCCCTTGGGCGCGGACAGCCCGATCACCGGATTTCTGGCCAAAAACCCCTCGGGCGGCATTCATCATATCTGCTATGAGGTCGACGATATTCTGGCGGCGCGGGACACATTGAAGGCCAGCGGAGCACGCGTGCTGGGCAGTGGAGAGCCGAAGATCGGCGCGCATGGAAAGCCGGTTTTATTCTTACATCCCAAAGACTTCACCGGCACGCTGGTGGAACTGGAACAGGTCTGACGCTGATGAACATCGTTTCCGCCATCGTGCTCTATCTGGTGATCTGGTTCATGACTTTGTTCGTGATCCTGCCACTGCGTCTGACCACCCAGCAAGAGGCGGGTGATGTCGCGCCGGGCACGCCCTCGTCAGCGCCCAGCAATCCGAATATCAAGAAAAAAGCCATCATCGTGACGATCCTCGCCACAGTGATCTGGATTCCGGTGGTGTTAACCATCGTTAACGGCTGGATCACCGTTGACGATATCGACGTGTTTAATCGCGGTTAACGGATTTGCTCAGCCAGACTTGTTTAGGCGGTGAAACTGGTGGGTGAAGGTCGCAACCCCAAGGATCGGCACGATCAGGTTCAAGATC
>CAYXXQ010000474.1:0-2348 GCA_964469075.1 uncultured Rhodobacter sp. | reverse complement strand
ATACAAAGCCCCGCCTTCCAGATTGGCCTGCGGATCGTTCGGATCCACCCCCAAACGCGCGGCCGTATCCGGCATCAATTGCGCCAGACCAACCGCCCCGGCATGGGAAATTGCGGTGTGATTCCAATTACTTTCGGTCTGAATCAACCGTGCAAATAAATCTTTCGGCACCCCAAATTTCACCGCCGCTTTTTCCGCCATCACCAGATAAGGCCCGGTATAGCTGCCGACGTAGCGGGGAATGTGCTTGTCGGTCGGCAGCAGGCGCTTTGACCCTTCATATTGCTTGGACAATCGCCCATCCAGCAACTTCTTGTGACGTTTGGAGATGCCCGACGTAGATTTCGTCGACGATGTTTGCGCCTGCGGCATGTCCGGCAGAAACAGGGCAACTGCCAATAGGCTGGCCAGTATCAAATTCAGTCGCATCAACCCACCTGAAGCTTAGTCCACACAAGACAATACCGCGTTTTGTCCACAGGTGCGAGTCCCCGCAGTTTTGGCCGTGGCAGAATTGCGCCGATCGGCACCTCTCGCTATCCAAACTGGCATAAACCGAGTCAAGCCGCCTTTCTTGCAGGTTTTAGCGAAAATCTCCGCGCCTTTTACCTTTTCTTCATCTTTGCAGGATGGTCTAACGGGATTGGTTAACGATCAGGATTCGAGCGAGGGGAAATCATGGCGGGGTCAGTCAACAAGGTCATTATCGTCGGCAATCTGGGCCGCGATCCGGAAATTCGCACCTTTCAGAACGGCGGCAAGGTTTGCAATCTCAGAATTGCGACGTCGGAACGTTGGCGCGACAAGGCCTCGGGTGAAAACCGGGAAAAGACCGAATGGCATTCGGTGGCGATCTTTCAGGAGGGCCTTGTGCGCGTGGCTGAACAGTATCTGCGCAAAGGCTCCACCGTTTATATCGAAGGCAAGTTGCAAACCCGCAAATGGCAGGACCAATCCGGCAATGACCGCTATTCAACCGAGGTTGTGTTGCAGGGCTTTGACGGCAAACTGGTGATGCTGGGCGGCCGTGGTGACGGCGGCGGTGGCGGTGACAGCGGCGGCGGCTATGGCGGCGATCAGGGCGGTGGCTATGACAGCGGATCAAACTCAGGCGGCCAGGACCAGGGTCCATCCGGCGGCATGGACGACGAAATTCCTTTCTAGGCCCATATCTTTTTCAACACGAGTTTTGGCCCGGTTGGCGCGATATGTCAGCCGGGCTATTGCGTGTTGAGATGCCGGTTAACCCGCAGCCCAACAAGTCCCCAGACCGTTGATTTTGCATTTCCAGTGAGCGTGCCCAAAACCGATCGCTACACTGATCGCCCCAGCGATCCGACAGGAAATTCGCAGGTCCAAAGTCCGGAAAAATCTGCCGCACCCAAGCCCTTGATTCAGCGGCATAAAAATTCCCACCCCAGGCTGGCATTTTCGCCCCAGAGATTGCGCTTTATCCGCCTGCCTGCTATAAACACCACAATATCTTGTGGACGAAATAGACAGGCATCCCCTTGAACGACGAGACGGACATTCCAGACGAAACTCCGGTTGAAAAACCAGCCTATTCCGGCCCTTCGATCACCATCGAAGCGGAGATGAAATCCTCCTATCTTGATTACGCCATGAGCGTGATCGTCAGCCGTGCGATCCCCGATCTGCGCGACGGGCTGAAGCCGGTGCATCGCCGCATCCTTTATGCGATGAACGAGGTCGGAAATACCCACGACAAGTCCTACCGCAAATCCTCGCGGCCGGTTGCTGACACGATGGGCAAGTATCACCCGCATGGCGACAGCGCGATCTATGACGCTTTGGTCAGGATGACCCAGCCGTTTTCGATGTCGCTGCCGCTGTTGGACGGGCAAGGCAATTTCGGCTCGATGGATGGCGATAAGGCGGCGGCATTTCGATATACCGAAGTGCGGATGGACAAGGCTGCCTCCTTCCTGGTGGCCGATATCGACAAGGACACGGTCGATTTTCAGGACAATTACGACGGCAAGGATAAGGAGCCGACGGTTCTGCCGGCACGCTTTCCCAATATGCTGGTCAATGGGGCGGGCGGCATCGCCGTGGGCATGGCGACCAATATTCCGCCGCATAACCTTGGCGAAGTGATCGACGCCACCCTCGCGCTGATCGAAACGCCTGATCTGGATAGCATCGCGCTGATGGATTACATCCCGGCGCCTGATTTTCCAACCGGCGGCATCATTCTTGGCCGCACCGGCGCGCGCAAAGCCTATACAGAGGGGCGTGGCAGCGTCATCATCCGCTCCAAAACCCGGGTGGAGGAGATCCGCAAAGACCGCTTTGCCATCGTCCTCGACGAGATTCCGTATCAGGTC
>CAYXXQ010000473.1:0-2350 GCA_964469075.1 uncultured Rhodobacter sp. | reverse complement strand
TTCGATACCATTTCAGTCAACTCCCAAACTGTTGCGGTTTCGGACCCTTTCGGCGGGCCTTCTTTTGCGCAAAGACTGCGGCCAGCCCACCCAAAAGTCCAGAAATACTTTGACCCGTTGGTCAAACCCAGAAGTCAGAGTGCAACCGGACTTGCCAGCAGCCACAGCCCGAAAAACGTATAAAGCACCATGAACAGCGCCACCGGCAATTGCGAGATTACCGCCAGCCGGTGCGCACCAAAGGCCCCAAGCGCGATCCCGTGCGACAGGATAACCGCGATGATATGCGCGATCACGATGGCGCTGGCCTGCGTCAGCCAAATCCGCTGCACGGTGTGATGCTGGTTGAAAAAACTGGTGGTGACATAAATATCACCAAGCCCCAACAAGTTCACCCCACTCTGCCAGGGGTCATTCAGCGCCAGCGCGACATATTGCAACCCGACCATCGCTGAGGTCAGGTAATGCGCCAGATGATACCCAAGCGCAATCGGCAGCAAGGTCAGCGCCAGACGACAGTAAAGCGCGTGAAACCGTGCTTGCTGACCGATCAACGCCAGCCCCAGCCAGACCGAAAGGGCAAATGCCAGGTTCAGCAGAATCAGGGCTGCCAACAAGCCAACCCGGTTGGGCCAGATCACGGCCGAGCGGCCCGGAAACTCCAACGGATTGACGCCGATCTGGCCCATCCACCAAAACGTCTCGTTCAGCCCGTCAAACGAGCCCATCGCCAAAAGGCTGATCGCAAACACCGCCGCTGAGGGTCCGGCCATCGGCCCGGTCATCGGCCTGGTCGTGATCCCGGCCCCCGGAAATTGCAGCCGAAAGGGTCGAAACCGCAGCACCGCGATCTTTGCCTGAAAGTCAAAGAACACCGTGAAGCCTTCGCCCCGATGCAGCCAATTGCGGCCAAAAACCCCGCACATTGCGAAGGTAAACAGCCAGTAAAGCCCGGCCACCGTCGCCAGCCGCGCCGGGTCGTCAGGCGCGATATCGGTCAGGGTGTAAACCCCGGCCAAAACGTAAGTGACAACCGCCGGCCACAGGCCCGCACGGGCTGGCAGCGCCGCCAGCTGACGGCCTTGGAACACCAGGCGCACGGGGGCCGACCACGGGTTGATCCATCCCCAGATATCGCCGAAAACCGCCTGAAAAAGTGGCAGGCAAATCCACCAAACCGTGAAAACCATCAGCACCAGCAGGTTTTCAAGCGGATCACGTTGACCGAAAAATCCGTTGGCAATCAGGGTGGCGAAGGCCAGAAAACCAAGCCAGTTCAGCAGGTTCCGAAGAAAGCCTGATGGCATGGACACAGCATCTGCCCCGCCGTCCACTGCCAGCAATTCGCGAAACAGCTTGAGGGGCACCAGGACAGTCAGAAACACGGTTAACGCCACCGCCGCCACACCAAACAGCATGTAAATATCAGTCGGCAGGATCAACACCAAGGCGCGTTCTGACACATGCGCATGGGCCGGCGACAGGTGCGCCAACAGCAACACCGTGGTAAATCCCGCCTGGGTTTTCATGATGTCTGCGCCAGAAAATCGGCCACCCAATCCGGCACGATCCGGCTGGCCGGGCCAAGGCGCACCTCGTCAAAGCTGCGGCTTCCTTCGGACGGTTCCAGATTAAGTTCAAGCGTGCGCGCGCCTGCATTTGCGGCCTCGGCGACAAATCCGGCGGCGGGGTAAACATTGCCCGAAGTGCCGATAGAAACGAACAGATCGGCCGCCTGCAAGCGGTCAAAAATCTGGTCCATCTTATAAGGCATTTCGCCAAACCAGACGACATCAGGCCGGGTCGCGGGGGCCTGACAAGTCGGGCAAGGATCACTTGACGCCATCGTCGCAGGCGCCTGCCAACGCGCACCGCAAGCACCGCACAAGGCAGACTCCAAGCGACCATGCATGTGCCAAACATCACCGGCACCGGCCCGTTCATGCAGGTCATCGACGTTTTGGGTGACGATCAGCGTCTTGCCGGGATGCGCTGCCTCAAGCTGCGCCAGCGCGAAATGGGCGGCGTTTGGAAGGGCATTGGCGCAGTTCAGCCGCCTTGCGTTGTAAAATTCGTGCACCAAAGCAGGATCGCGGGCAAAACCTTCCGGGGTCGCGACATCGTTCAGGTCATATTGCGTCCACAGGCCGTTTTCGTCGCGAAAGGTGCCAAGACCGCTTTCAGCCGATATTCCGGCCCCTGTCAGAATGACAATTTCTCTGACCATATGCCCCCCGAAATGTGCCTTAGCCCAGCGATTTGCAGCTGTCTTCCGCGACCGCTGCCCATTGCTTATAGCGCTGCCAGAACGCCTCGTGGCTGGTATTGTCGGACTGGCGGATTTCCTGCG
>CAYXXQ010000472.1:1908-2353 GCA_964469075.1 uncultured Rhodobacter sp. | reverse complement strand
ATAAACGAATCCTAGGTAAAGACCTAACATGGTAATAAAAATATCAAAAGATTACATGGAAGAATTAGTAGAAGAAATAACTTCAAAAGAATTATCAAAAGAAGATATTGCAAAACTAAAAATAAAACTATGTAAAAAGTATGGATTAAAATCTATTCCGACAGATATAACTTTATTACTGAGTGTGCCAAATGAACAACAAAAAGTTCTAAAAAAATATTTACAATCAAAACCCGGAAGAACATTATCCGGAGTTTCACCAATTGCAGTAATGACTTCGCCCCATGCATGTCCGCACGGAAAATGCACAACTTGCCCGGGAGGAGTAGATTCATTTTTTGGAGATGTGCCCCAGAGCTATACCGGAAATGAACCTGCATCAATGAGGGCAATAAGAGCAAATTATGATGCCTACACCCAAGTGTTTAACAGGCTAGAACAATAT
>CAYXXQ010000472.1:0-1898 GCA_964469075.1 uncultured Rhodobacter sp. | reverse complement strand
GAACAATATATTGTGATGGGACATTTACCTGACAAATCCGAATTAATAATTATGGGGGGAACTTTTCCCGCAAGAACAAAAGAATATCAAGAAACTTTCGTAACATATTGTTTGAAAGCAATGAATGATTTCTCGGAACAATTTTTTGAAAAAAATGAATTAAAATTAGAAGAATTTAAACAATTCTTTGAACTGCCTGCAGACGTAAATGATGTGGAAAGAGGAAAAAGACTACAAGGAAAAATTTTAGAGCTGAGAAATAATTTTAAACCCTCATTAGAACAAGAACAAGAAAAAAATGAAACAACAAAAATTCGTTGTGTGGGTATGACAATAGAAACAAGACCTGATTACGCATTATTGATCCATGGAAATGAAATGTTACGTCTAGGTGCAACAAGGGTAGAATTAGGAATACAAAGTGTCTACGATTTTGCTTTGGAAGGAATAAAGCGAGGACACTCGGTAAAAGATAATATTATTGCAATAAAAACGCTAAGAAATTTAGGATTCAAATTAAATTTTCACATGATGCTGGGACTTCCAGGAGTAACTAAAGAAAAAGATTTAGAAGGGTTAAAACAAATATTTGAAGATTCAAATTATATGCCTGACATGATAAAATTATATCCTTGCATGGTTATGCCCGGAACAGAATTAGAAAAACAGAAAAAAGAAAAAAAATATGTTCCTTTAACAACGGAAGAGTCTGCAGAAATGATATCTGAATTGAAAAGAACAGTGCCAAAATATTGTAGAATTATGAGAGTCCAAAGAGATATTCCGACAAACAAAACAATTGCAGGAGTGGACAAAACAAACCTGAGACAATATATAGATATAAAACTTAGAGAAAAAAATATAACTTGTAATTGTATACGTTGCAGAGAAATTGGAAGAAAGAAAAAATTTGAGAACCCTGAATTAACAGTAAAAGAATATGCTGCTAGCGAAGGAAAAGAATATTTTATATCAATAGAAGATAAAAAAAATAATTCTCTAGCAGGATTTTGTCGACTAAGAATACCTGGCGAAACATTAAGAGAAGAAATAACAAAAGATTCAGCAATAATAAGAGAATTACATGTTTATGGAAGCGCGGTACCTATTGGAGAGAGCGGTAACAAAACACAACATAAAGGTTATGGAAAACAACTAATGCAAAAGGCAGAAGAACTAGCTAAAAAAGAAGGAAAAACAAAACTTTTAGTTATAAGCGGAATTGGCGTTAGAGAATACTATGAAAAAATAGGTTATGCGCGAGATGGCCCTTATATGGTAAAATCTTTATAAATAGTATTTAATTTATCATATCGATTTCTTAATGAGTTAATTTATATATGTTGGTGACCATTACTGCTTTGGTGAATGTTATGTCGAGTAATAAAAAAACTTATGGATTAAATATATTAGTAATAGAAGATGATAAGGCATCTAGAATTCTTTTAGAAATGTTATGTAATAGATATTCTTGTTCATCACACTCTTTAAAAAATGGAGAAGCTGCGATACTAGAAACAAAATCTAACAAATATGATTTAATATTTATGGATATAGACTTACCTTCTTCTAACGGTATAGATGTTATGGACAAAATAATTGAAAACTCCGAGTTCTATAAAAAAATACCTTTTGTTCCTTATACTGCGAGCGTATTTCCTAATGACTTGGAAAATTACACTAAACGAGGAATGAAATATTTATTGCCCAAACCATTTGAGTTGGTCCAATTAGAAGAGATATTAGATAAAGTGAATTCTGATAAAATTATGGACTTGAGACAACTTAAATTCTTTGATTAAAAAGGTTTATAAATACTACAAAATAGGGTTATATCATGAGAAAACCTGTAAGATTTCCTAATGCGGAACAATTTATATTCAAACCTAAATTCATAG
>CAYXXQ010000471.1:0-2361 GCA_964469075.1 uncultured Rhodobacter sp. | reverse complement strand
ATGCGCAGGGCCAGTGCCGCCGCCAAAGCAGGTCGTCACGCCAGAGTGTAGTGAATCCTCCATTTGCTGGGGGCAAATAAAGTGGATGTGACTGTCCATCCCGCCCGCCGTGAGGATACGCCCTTCGCCTGCAATGACTTCGGTGCCGGGACCGACGATTATATCGACGCCGGATTGCGTATCGGGATTACCCGCCTTGCCAATCGCGTGGATCAGACCGTCTTTGAGGGCGACATCGGCTTTGTAGATGCCAGAATGATCGACGATCAGCGCGTTTGTGATCACGGTATCCACCGCACCACCCGCACGGGTCACTTGGGACTGGCCCATGCCGTCACGGATGGTTTTGCCACCGCCGAATTTCACCTCTTCGCCATAGGTTGTCAGGTCACGTTCAACCTCAATGATCAGGTCAGTATCGGCAAGGCGCAGACGATCGCCCGTGGTCGGGCCATACATCGCAGCATATTGCGTGCGGGGGATTTCAACGGGCATTCAAAGGTCTCCCATCACTTGAGCGTTAAAACCAAAAATGCGCCGCGCCCCGCCAATCGGGATCAACTGCACCTCGCGGCGTTGTCCCGGCTCAAACCGCACGGCAGTGCCAGAGGCGATATCAAGGCGCAGACCGCGCGCCACTGCGCGGTCAAACTCCAGCGCGGGGTTGGTTTCGGCGAAATGATAGTGGCTGCCAACCTGCACCGGCCGGTCGCCGGTGTTGGCAAACATCAGCGTGGTGGCTTGCACGCCTTTGTTCAACGTCAGTGTACCTTGCGCGGGAAATATTTCGCCTGGGATCATTTGCAACTCCACGCGATAATGGCGGCCAGCCCAATCACCAGCAAGCCAGCGGCAAGCGGCAACCAGTTTGGATCGGTGATGTGGTGGTGCAAATGTTGCGCCTCATGGGCGAAAGCGGTGTTGGCGATCAAAATCAAAGGAAAGCTGCGTAAAGTATATTTCATCTCGGGGTCTCCTTGGGGCGGTTAGCGAATGGGGTTATGCACGGTGACCAGTTTGGTTCCGTCAGGAAATGTCGCCTCGACTTGCACGTCGTGGATCATCTCGGCGATGCCCTCCATGCATTGGTCGCGGGTCACAACATGGCCGCCCGCCTCCATCATATCGGCAACGGAGCGACCATCGCGTGCACCCTCAACCACGGCATCGGTGATCAGCGCGATCGCTTCGGGATGGTTTAACTTGACCCCGCGGCCCAGCCGTTTGCGGGCGACTTCGGCGGCCATGGCAATCAGCAGTTTGTCTTTTTCACGCGGGGTGAGTTGCATGGGTCATAGCCTCCAGGACAGGGGTAGGGTGTTGTTTGTGAGATGGTTGAGGATTGGGATCAGGCTTCGACGCAGCTCAAAACTGTCACTGGCAAGTTGGCGAATGACCAGAACGTCGTCAGCCAGCAGGCTTGCCCCTGCGGTTCGAGGCAAAAGGCGGCGCACAGTCTTCAAGTGGCTTTTGGCATCGGGTCCGACCATCACAAGGCTGGCCATCGCACCTGCACCATTTGCAATCGCAGGGCGGGCCAGATGCTTGGTGGCATCGCCGTTCAGGTCCATCCCGTCGATGTAGATGGGACGGCCTTTGCGTGTAATCCTGATGCGGTCGCGAAACATCACATCATTCAGAACTTCTGGCATTGCGGCACGGCCGAATACAATCGGCTCTACCATCAAGAGGCGGGCTGTCGGTGCGAGATCAATGCTCAAACACCGTCGCAACGCGCAACGGTCAAACAGGATCAATTCTTGTGGTAACCAATTCAGGCTACCCCCGTCTTGCACCTCAATATCTGTCGTAACACTGCCGACTTCGCCACGTTGGGCGCGGTACGCCCGCTCGGCCGCTTGTGTCGTGATGCTCAGCCGAGCACCTCGTTCAACGGTCACATTAAGCGCGAATTGATCACCGCCGGTAATGCCCCCTGCGGTATTCACCATAATCGCCTCAACGTCCTGTCGGTGCGTCTGTGGAAATACCAGCTTGAGCGACCCTGACTGGCGCAGGTCTCGCAGGCGGGTAGTCCCTTGTGCATCGCCATAGACCGACAGCTTGGCTGCGCCCAATGCGCGCGGCTGCGACATGCTCTGTGTGGGTAAATCTATGTGTAGTGATTGGTTGATGGCTGGCCCCGTCCCTCGGTCATGATGCTTACAAAACGAACACAGTGACGTGTGAGGAGGCAGTAAATAGATGGAAAACAAGCGGCTGAATCGCATGGACGAGTAATTTTGCAGCATCTGAAGCTAAGTAAGCCCAAAAAATGAGCATGTACCGATAACTGTTGATCTGAGCTGAAGACAAAATTGCCATCGTCGCTGCGACGCAGCAACCTCGCTCCATCCCAAA
>CAYXXQ010000470.1:0-2365 GCA_964469075.1 uncultured Rhodobacter sp. | reverse complement strand
GCACGTTCTGGTCAAAAACCAGATACTCGCGCAAGGCGACACGCCCCTGACCATCCGCGCGCTTAACCAGGCGTTGCCAGACAATCAGGTTCAAGGCCGTCATCAAATCGAACGACCGCGCTTCTTGCTCTTCGGGTGGAAACAAGAATGCCATGCGCCGCAAGGCTTCTGCGATCGATCCCGCGTGGGTCGTCGTGTTCACAAGGTGACCGGTGAGACAAGCCTCGATGCAGGCCTCCATACTTTCGCGATCACGGCTTTCACCCACGTTAATGATGGCAGGCGCACGGCGCATCGCCGCGCGAACCCCTTCGGCAAAACTGGGGATGTTGCGACCGACGCCAATTTCCGACTGGCTGATGAACGAAGGTGTATTGGCCGCGTCTGTGTTGATGTCTCGAAACGTGTATTCGATCGGGGCCTGGAGATCGATGATTTTTCGTGAACGGTGTGGGTTCTCGAGATGGCTCCGGGTCATCGCTGCCATTGTTGTCGACTTGCCGTGTCCCGTGGCTCCTGCGACCACGATAATCCCGCTAGCAGGTTCCAATCTGTCGTAAAGCTCCGCCTCGAACCCAACATCTGCAAGACTTGGGGTCTTGTCAGGCAGCACCCGTAACGTAATCTGGACACCATTCGTACCATACCGCTGCTCGCCAACTGCGTTGACGCGGAAACGTTGGCTCCGTTTTCGGTCCACTTTCTTCTCATAGGAAAAATCAAGCGCGCGACCTGCGCTGACCAACGACATCGCATCGTTTGCCGTCCATAAGTGCGCCAGCATTGCTTGGACCTCTGTGAGGAGTAGTGTGCGATCCGAAGCCAGCTTTTGCTCGCCGTGGAGCTGAACTCGCATCCGCAAGTCAGCGCTGATATTGATATCGGACACGCCTTTCATCGCAGCTCCAACGAGAAAATGATCGAACGCGTCCAAATCAATGTCGAACCGGTTGGGCTCAGATTTCAGAATGCGGACGTATGGTGAAGCTGGATCATCAGGTGTGAGATTGAGTTTGCCCTGATCAATCATTTGATCACGTCAAACCGCCTTAGCAGCGGACGCCAATTTGCTGGATTGCGCACAAAGGTTGCTGCGTTGACGATCTGGACGCGACGCTCTCCGATGAACAGTTCATCGCCTTCGCCCGCGGAACGGGCTTCAGAATCTCTGATCACCAGCTCGGTCACAAGACCTGCCTCAACCATACGCCGATATTCAACCATACCGAGGTAGTCGCGGCGCAACCGCGCAAAGTTCAGATCAAGCGCTTCGTCTGCCTGTTCCACACCCGCTTGCCAACCTTCTGCGGCGAAGCGGGCAAACACCCTTTTCTCTTCTTGGTCCTGCGGCAGGAAATCATCGTTTTGTCGTGCAGGTTCTTCGAGAGGTATAACGAGGTAGTCGCGCCAAGTGGGTACAACGGTCGTGATCCTTCCCGGAATCTCAAGGCGATAGTATTCATCTGATGCAACCGCTGAGCGACCATTTTCTTCAACATTAATCGCGGCCGTTGCCCGCGACACTACGGGTGGCAAGATATATCCGGTTTCGCGCGGCGCGCGGTAGGCGACGCGATTGAAATCAAACGATGCGGATAATGTTCTGCTATCGGCTTCCAACTGGCGCATGATCTCCCACACGCGCCGCTCATATCCAGCTTGTGCGGCGTAAGAGAGGGCTGCCTCCCGCAGGAGACCATAGCGTTCTTCTTCGATATCCGTTTCAAAGTTGCCGCGTTGCGCGCGCACGGCAAACTGGTCGAAACTGTCCGGTGTGCGATCCGAGCGATACTGATCAGGCCCACCCAATAGAATTGGGAGTGGTGGAGCCAGCTCATCATCGAGGTTGAGGTTAAGCATTTCACACCCGGGCAAGATTATGAGCAAGGCAAGCGATGCGGGGATTACTTTCAATGATCTGCTCATGTCTCCAAATCCTCTAGGTGAGGAACGGGTGAGTTCTCATGTCGCAGGTAGTGGATGACCATTGTTTTGGCCGATTGATCGATGAAGATTTTCACGCGGCCCTTTGCTTGATGGAAACCCTCGCGCAGTGCGCCGATCGCGGGCAAGTCGCGTTGGACGAGAGTAATGATGATCGGTGCACCCGGCCGTTCACCATCAGAAATCACCCGGTAGCCTGTCTCGCGCGCGACAATGGACACAAGGTCTTCAATCTTGCCTGTAACTTCAGCATTCACTATGCGCAGCAACGCGTCATCGACGACATGTTCAGGATTTCTGAGTATTACCTGACCGGTTGCGAGAGGTTCGAGCACACCGTTGTATAGGCCCGCGTCTGCAATCTCGCGGTTTACGTCCGATGTCTGCTGCGCGACCAAACTTGATATCGACGGGCCTGTCT
>CAYXXQ010000469.1:0-2429 GCA_964469075.1 uncultured Rhodobacter sp. | reverse complement strand
GCAGTTGGTTGGGGAGAGCTATGTCGCGGGAGCAACCGTTCCGATGGTGTCACGGCTGCATGGGGTGCCAACCAGCCGGATATATTCTTGGCGCGGCGATGCGCGATATCAACCAACAGATGGTGTGATGCCTGACTTCACGCCAGTCGAGGTGACCGATGCGCCCTTCGTGGAGGAAATCGCGGTACGGCGATCAAGTGCACGTATTGAGATCACACTTGAGAATGGGCGGCGGATGAGCGTCAGCGATGGCGTTGACGTGGGCTTTGTTGTGGCGCTGGCGCGGGGATTGGCGGCATGATCCCGATGTCTGTGGATGCGAAGGTCTGGCTTGCGGCAGGCGTGACGGATATGCGGCGTGGGTTTAATGGACTGGCGGCGCAGACGGAACAGGTTCTGGCTGGTGATCCATACTCAGGCCATCTGTTTTTGTTTCGTGGGCGGCGCGGTGATCAAATCAAAGTTATTTGGTGGGATGGTCAAGGCGCATGCCTGTTCACCAAACGCCTTGAACGTGGCCGGTTTGTCTGGCCGACAGCCCACGAGGGTAAGGTCAACCTGAGCCGCGCGCAGTTTGCGATGCTTATGGAGGGCATCGACTGGCGTATTCTCAAGAAGACTTGGCGGCCAAATATGGTTGGGTGATAGCCATGTTTTATGAGCTAATTTGATGATCTTGGATTCACACGACTGTGCGCATCTGGTAAAGAATGGCATGACAAAACCGCCTCCAAACTTAACTGATTTGCCCCCTGATGTGCAGGCGTATATAGCCGCGCAGGCAGCAGAACTGATTGAGTTGAAGGCCGAGTCTCTTGGATTAAATCTGACCCTCGCGACCGAACATAAACGTTTGAAATCCAAGATGGAAACGACGCAGGCGGCCCTGCTTTCCGAGCGCACCGCCCACTGCGTGGTGATTCAAAGCCGTGACACCATTATCGCCGACCTGCGTATGCAGCTGGACGGACATAAGAAACACCGCTTTGGGTCGCGTTCCGAAAGTCTCGATCAGCTTGCGCTGGCATTGGCGCTCGAAGAGCATGAGATTGCCCAGGCAGCAGAGTCCGGCTGCGGTGACGACGTTCCAGACCTTGAACAAGGCACCAAGCCGCCGCGCGCGCCCCGCGTGCGCAAACCCTTTCCCAAAGACCTTGAGCGCGTCGAGACACGGATCACGCCCAGTGATGCCTGTACTGACTGTGGCGGCAGCTTCAAGGAGCTGGGCACAGATGTCATGGAAGAGTTGGAATATGTGCCCGGCCATTACATCGTGAACCAGATTGTCCGCCCACGTATGGCCTGCACTTGCTGTGAGGCCGTCGTACAGGCCCCGATGCCAAGCCGCCCCATTCCCAAAAGTTTTGTTGGCCCCGCACTCATGGCGCACATCCTGGCCAGCAAATACGGCTATCATCTGCCGCTGTATCGCCAGAGCCAGATGTTTGAGAACGCAGGCATTGAGCTCAGCAGCTCACTTCTGGCCTCATGGGTTGGCAAAAGCACCAAACTACTGGAACGGGTGTCAGGCGCGATCCGCGATCATGTGTTTGCGGGGCAAGCCATTTTTATGGACGATACCACCGTCAAGCTACTGCAAAAGGGCAAAAATCGCAGCAATCACAAGACCAAAGCCAAAACCGCGCGGCTCTGGGTCTATGCCAGAGATGAGAGGCCTTGGGCCAGCGCATCACCGCCAGCGGCTTGGTATCAGTTTTCCACAAGTCGGCAGGCAAAACATCCCAGTGAGCATCTGCAACCCTATGAGGGCTTTGCCCACGCAGATGCCTATGCAGGGTATAATGATGCCTATCGCACTGGGCGTGTGAAAGAGATGGCCTGTATGGTTCATATTCGGCGCGAGTTTGTGAAAGTGTATGACAGTTATAAGCTGCCTGTGGCCTTTGAGGCCATAGAGCGCTTCGCCAAGCTTTATGAAGTCGAGAAACGTGCACGGTATAAATCACCGATGGAACGCGTGGCTCTACGTCAGGAATATGCCAAGCCGATCTTTGATGATCTGGAGGATTGGCTCAGGGCGCAACTGACCAAAATATCTGGTAAGACGCCGCTGGCTAAGGCCATTCGATATGCTTTGACCCGCCTGCCAAAGGCACGACCTTATCTGGATCACGGCTTTCTTGAGATGGATAATAACACTGCGGAACGCGCAGTGCGTCCTGTCACGTTGGGTCGCAAAAACTATCTGTTCATGGGCTCAGAGGCAGGGGGTAAATCAGCCGCTATCGCCTATTCCTTGATTGAGACCTGCAAGCTGAACAAGGTCAACCCAGAGGCTTGGCTTGCATGGGTGTTGGAGCGCATCCAAGATCACCCAGCCAATCGTATCAATGAGTTGCTTCCATGGGCGTATCAGGCCATCATTGAAGAACAGAAGGCTGCTTGATTAGCAGCCGCGTTGATGCTTA
>CAYXXQ010000468.1:0-2438 GCA_964469075.1 uncultured Rhodobacter sp. | reverse complement strand
GAACAAACCGGGGCGAATTTCGCCCCGGTTTCGCCTGTTGATATAGAAGCCCTTGATCTAGCGAAAAGGTTTGGTGAAACGCCGATCTTTTCCGATGTAAGCTTTCGCCTTGCACGAGGCGAGGCTACGGCCCTTGTCGGGGCCAATGGCACAGGGAAATCGACTTTGCTGCGGTGTCTGATGGGCTTGATCCCGACCTCGGGCGGAAACGTGCGTTTGCTCGGTCAACAGACGAATGAAACAACCGGACGCCAGATGCGCGAAATCCGCGCGCAGGTCGGGCTTGTCTCGCAGAAACACAATTTGGTGCCGCGGCTGTCTGTTCTTTCCAATGTGGTGCACGGCCTTCTGGGAAAACATCCCGGCGTCCGCCACTGGAGCCACGCATTGGCCCCGCAATCTTCGCGCGATGCTGCGATGCAGGCGCTTGAGCGCGTGGGCCTTTCTGATTTTGCAAACAGACGCGCTGACAGATTGTCGGGCGGCCAATCACAGCGCGTAGCCATTGCTCGCGCTATCGTCGGCGCGCCAAAAATTCTGTTTGCGGACGAACCTTGCGCGTCGCTCGACCCCAGTGCGGGCGAAGATGTGATCGACGTCCATGGGGATGCGTTCGAGCGCCAGGTGATGCCGCGCCCGGGCGTGTTTTTCCCAATGGAAACTGCAGTGCTTGAGACCGACCGGCAGCTGGCCGCCAACGGGATCGCAACCACGTATCATTCCATCACGCTCAGCTATGAGCCGGGACTGCGCAGCGTTAAGCGCGGACGCGAGATGATGCAAGCGATCCGCGATCTGGCCCCGCGCCTGACGGTCGAAAACCGCATCCAGCTGCGTTGGGAAACATTTGCCTTTGAGGCATTGGAGACGCTGGATTGGGCCATGGATGCGCCTTTGAAGCCGTCACTGGCCTTCAACGACCATCTGTCCATGGCAATGCGAAGCGACGGCACCGTCATGCAGGAACGCCTATTTGAGCATAACCCTGATTTTGCGGTGATGGACCTGAGTGATGCGGCACTTTTCGAGGTGCGGTACCGCAAGCACACAGAACGCTCGGGCTTGAATTACGATGACCATAAGACACTGGTGCACAAGGTTTGGTCCCGTCGCCCGGATGTTGTGGATACCTTGCAAACCGTGGCGGCCAAAGCGCGGGCCAAAAACGTACCCATGTTGAGCCATGACGACACGCAGGCCGAGACGCGCAAGTTCTACCATGATCTGGGTGCAACCACGTCGGAGTTCCCGATGACGATAGGCCCGGTTGATGAGGCCCGCGCGCATGGCGACCTGATCATATTTGGTTCACCCAATGCGGTGCGCGGCGGCAGCCATATTGGGTCTCTTGGAGCGGCCGACATGGTCGAGGCAGGATTGTGCGATGTGTTGGCCTCGGATTATTACTACCCGGCGATGCTGGCGGCGGTGGATCGGCTGGACCGCGAAAAGCGTGCGGATCGTTTTGCGCTATGGTCGCTTGTTTCAAGTGGTCCAGCGCGCGCCATGCAATTGGAGGATCGCGGCGAGATTGCCATTGGAAAACGCGCGGATCTGGTTCTGGTCGACTGGCCCGAGGGCCAGACACCCGCCATCCAAGGCACATGGGTTGCAGGACGCTGTGCCTATCGTGCTATGCCTGCGGGATGAAACTGCCCGTTCTGGACCGCGATTAAGTCCCCGCCATCGGGTTGGGGATCACCCAGATCATGGGCTACGGAACGTTGATGTATGCTTATGCCGTGCTGTTGCCGGAAATGGCAAAGGACTTGGGGCTCACACTCTCAGAAGTGTTCGGGGTTCTGTCATTGGGCCTGTTTTTTGGCGGATTGGTCTCCCCGATTGCCGGCAAACTGGTGGACCAGTTCGGGGGTCGCTGGGTGATGACAATCGGCTCGGTCGTGGCGAGTTTTGCGCTGATGGCGATGAGCCTGGTTGAAAGCCGGTTCAGTCTTTTCGCGCTGATCCTGCTGTCTGAAGGCGCCGGCATGTTCGTTCTATATAACGTCGCTTTTGCCAGCGTGGCGCGGCTGAACCTGCGCGTGTTGCCACAACGCTCGATCTCGGTGATCACGCTGTTCGGAACCCGGCTGGAGAAAAAAAGGTCGAGCGCTTCGGCTGGACCTTCGCCCCGGGCGACAAGGTCATGCAGATCGAGAACGACTATGACAAGGACATCTACAACGGCGATATCGGCATGATTGAAGACGTCGATGTCGACGAGGGGGAGCTCGCCGTGGGTTTCGACGGCCGCAGCGTGACCTTCGCATTTGGCGAGCTCGACACGTTGGTTCCTGCCTATGCCGCCACGATCCACAAGAGCCAAGGATCAGAATACCCTGCCGTGGTCATTCCGGTGATGACCCAGCACTATGCCATGCTGCAGCGCAACCTGATCTACACCGGCGTCACCCGCGGCAAGAAGCTCGTGGTGCTGG
>CAYXXQ010000467.1:0-2441 GCA_964469075.1 uncultured Rhodobacter sp. | reverse complement strand
ATCCAGTACGACTATGTGGCAGATGTAGAAATTCGCCAGCGCATCCTTGAAACTGCTGATGCTGGGGCTGTCAAACTCCTGATTAACGGCCAGGGCGAAAACAACTTTAAGATCAACTACATAGCGCGAAAGCGCGGCTGACAGGTTTCTGGCAATCGTCAGATGGTTTTCGTCAACATAAGCGATTTCTTTTTCGTAGGAAGATTGTTCAACCCATTTGTAGAATACCAGGATTGGCAGGACTGACACCGCCATCATCATCGCGAAAGTCAGATATTGCAGCTTGGTTGAGACGATTTTGGCATAAGATTTTCGGGCCCTTGAGTCGGAGAGACCTCAGCGAAACGGCGATTTCGGAGCAATCTGACAATATCTACCTTGATTGCAAGGTTTGGAGGCGATGCCTGACGGAAAGAATGCCCGTGGAGGTAGGTTGATTTCGGTCTGATTGCGGTGCTCAACCAAACATCTGCCTGTACCGTGCGCCCTTTTGCAAGTTCCACCCGATGGCTGCGATCTGGAAGTGGGCGTGGGTGCGGGCCAGCCCCATGAACCTTGATCTGGCCATGCCCCAGAGCCGCTTCATGTGGCCGAATATAGCTTCGACCCGACCCCGTGTGACGCCGATTTCGACGTTGCGGGCGCGGTCTTCTGGGGACAGTTTACGGTTACGGTAGCCCTTGCGCTGCACGCGGTCCTTGATGTCCTTCCTGACCATCCAGTCGCGGATTCTTTGCGAGGAATAGGCGCTATCTGCAAACAGCATGTCCTCGCTGCCATCCAGTAAATCCGGTAACGAATTGATCTCGTGCTCATTACCCGGCGTCATGGCCGTGGCAAAAACAAACCCGTCTTCATCACAGTTTACAAAGGCCTGATAGCCCCATTTCGCCTGCATTTTACCCTTTGCGTTAACCTTTACATGGCTGCCTGCCTCGGGGTCATTCTTGCGAAACCCGCTCTGCGCGGCCTCGATCACGGTCGCGTCCACAATCGCTACGCGGCCCTCTTGCAGGATCACATTTTGTGTCGAAAGTTGCGCGTTAATCTCGGTTAACACAGCCTCGAGACGTCCCGATTTTTCCAACGCCATCCGAAAGCGGCCAATGGTCGAGGCCTGCGGCACGCCTTGATCCAATTCCAGACGGCAGAACTTCCTGAACATCAAATCCCGCGCCAGTTGCGCCTCCAGTCTGACATCCGAAAGATCATGCCAAAGTCCCAAAAGTAACGCACGAAACAGCGTTAGAGACGCATAACCCAGCCGCCCCGTTTCACCCTTACCCTCCGGCAAAAGCGGCTCAAGGGCGAGCCAGTCAATCAAGCCTTCGATCTCGTCCAATGCGCTAAGGGCTGGGTGATCAAGCAAGTCATGCGTGGCAAAAAGGGCGGGTTGGGTCGCGAAAGATTTTCTCATGGTCAGAGAATACGCCAATATCAAGCCCGCGTGAATCCCTCAGTTTCGCTGAGGTCTCTCGGAGTGGGTTTTACCATCGGTAAAGCGACCAATCGGGGTTTCGCCGGTTGGTGCGGGAAGGGTGGAACTAGGCATTGATCAACATCCTGACTACTCCTGGTTGCGAACCAGTTTACAAACCAGCGCCTTTAAAAAACTCGACATGGGCTGCGAAAATACACATCGCTGCCCGCTGACGAAAAGGTCACCAAGAGCAGCATTAGCTTGGGAATGTGGATTAAATTGGACATAAATTGGAAACAATTTGGCGGTTATATCGGTGGCATGACGCGCACATAAAAACCGCCGCAACCGGATCTGGTTGCGGCGGTCAGATTTTTTTCTGTGTCTCAGCGTCAGCGCGAAGTCTGCATCATGGGCACGAAAGTCATCTGGGTGACGTAGCCGGTCACTGGTTGGTTGATGGATTGTTGATACCGGCGCACTGCCTGGCGGGTTTGGCCGTCAAACACCCCGTCAATGGGGCCGGGATCAAACCCAAGTTTGGCCAACCGCGCCTCGACGATTTCGCGTGCGACGGCGTGTTTAACAACCCGATTTTCCTCATCCAGAAGCTGGTTTGGATTTGGGTTGGGGGCAGGGTTCTGGTTTGCCTGCAACTGTTCAATCCGGTTGCGCGCCCGATCTGCGAAATTGCCGTTTGGCCAGTTGCGCAAGTAATCGCGGTAGGCTGGGATCGTATCTGCCTGCTTTGCCGCGTTCCAGGCGTCGCGATCCTGGCCGTCCTGGTTTTGCTGCTGGGCATTTTCGATCTCAGCAATGCGCGCCTGGGCGCGGTCAGCGAACCTGCCGTTTGGCCAGTCGCGCAGGTAGCGCCGGTATGCCTGGATCGTGTCTTCCTGCTTGGCCGCATTCCAGGCGTCGCGGTCCTGAGCGTTTTGGTTTTGCTGCTGGGCATTTTCTATCTCGGCAATGCGCGCCTGGGCCCGGTCGGCGAACCTGCCGTTTGGCCAGTTGCGCAGAT
>CAYXXQ010000466.1:0-2443 GCA_964469075.1 uncultured Rhodobacter sp. | reverse complement strand
CCCCTCAACCGGACGGATACGATGTAAATCACACGGCCATGGTTTCAGTTTCCAGAGCCGCGGAGAAGTTTGCCTTAGACTCTGCCGGAGGGACGTTTCCGATGCTCGTCATCGCCGGACCGGAACGGTTCGCATCAGTGCTTGCACCATTCGGCCGCCGGCGGCAGCGGGTCTGCCGCGCCCGCAGTCAGGACCGGTGGCGGAGTTTGGCCAGTAGGAAAGCACGATCGTTGGCCCCCAGGACGAACCCGACTGCAGTGGCGAGCAGCACTGCGAAGACCGCTGTGGCCACGGCCAGCAGGGAGGCCCAGCCTGCGATGTCGACTCCGCCCGCCCGCAGCAGCGAGAACAGGACGAGGGTCGCGAGCCAGATCGGGCCCTGACCTTTCAGTAGAATTTCGAAGAGGTAATCCCGGGGCGTGATGTCGATATCGGGCAGACACCACACAACGAAAAGGAGGACGCCGGCGAGACCCGCCAGAACCGTACCCAGAATCACGCCGGCAACACCCAGGACCTGCACCAGCGCGAGACTGAGCACGAGGTTGGTCACTCCAGTGATAATCGCGACGATCCCCGGTTTCTTCGCGAGGCCAAGCCCGGTGTAGACCTGACCGACGAAGGCGTTCGATTGCCACATAAACTGGAACCCAGTTGCTAGATAGGCGATCCAGATCTGGTCGAGCCACTTTGGGCCCATCCACAACCGCAGGAATGGTTCGAGGATGAGCAGAAGGGTACCGGTCATCACAGCCAGGAATGCGTTATGTAGCCGCGCGCCCTTGAGCCGAAATAGCGCTAACGCCGTCTCGTTGCGCGCGCTCGCGGCTGAGCTCACGGCTGGCATGGCCGCAAGGGCGGCCAGGCCGGAAAACTGCTGCAACATGCGAAACGGGTAGGTGAGCACCGCATAGGTGGTGATCGCACTCAATGGCAGGGCGATGCCGAGGATCAGCGTGTCGAGCTGGTACTCGAGCATCACCGCCACTTTGGAGAGCATCAGCCAGAGACTGAACGACCAGATGAGCATGAGCGTGGCGCGGCTCACCTGGCCGAACCGCGGCGTCCAGCCAGGCAGGCGCCGGCGGACCAGCATTGGTAGGAAGGCCAGCGACAGGAAGAGATCGGCCTGCAACGCGACGTAGATCGCAGGCAGCGGCGCGTTTCCGAGGGCGAGCGCGATGGCAAGCGAAACTGCGAGCACCCGGCCGAGCCCAGTGACGATGTTGAGCGGGACGAAATCCTGTAGCCCCCGTAGCGCGCCCTGCAACGCGAGCCGTGGCCAGGCGAGGATCGAAAGACCAGCGGTCAGGAAGAAGATCGTCTCGGCGTCGGCGCGCAGCGTCTCTGGGATATCGAACATCTCGAGCGCCCCGAGTTGGATGGCCAGGAGAACAACCGCGCATAGGCTCGTGCCGATCACGGCGAAGGTGGCGAGCGAGGTGCCGATAATTCGGTCGACGGCGTTCCGGTCGCCCGCCGCGTCGTACTGCGCGACGAACTTTGTAATTGCGTCGGACATCCCCAGGTCGAATACAGCGAAATAGCCCAACAGCGTTCCGGCGAGCAAAATAAGCCCGTAGCCGTCGGCGCCGATCCGCGCCACCAGCACCGGGATCGCGACGAGGCCGAGGGCCATCTGCAGCGCCTTCAGCACGTAGCCGGCAGCGGTGTTCCGCAGGAATGTCCGTAGCATCGCGTCAGCCCTTCGCTTGGGCGAACAGGAAGCGCTGCCAGGCGCTGAGGAACCGGCCGCGTCGAGCATAGGTGTCGGCAAATGCGCGGACGGCGGATTGCCGTTCTGGCGTGGCCCACCAAGCGGGGATATCGGCGGCGATGCGGTTCACGGCCGTCGCCGCCGCGGAGGCGGACCGATAATAGAGACCCTGTTCGGCAAGCCGGGTGTAATGCACTTGGGCACTCGGCCGGATGTCGAAATCGTCGGGGCTGCCGAAACATAGCACCGGAATGTTGGCCGACAGCGCTTCGAGGATCGTCGTCGAACCTGGATGGTCGACCACGATTAGCCTGGCCTCTGCCATGCGCTGGTGAAAGCCTTTGGAAAAATCGTCGAGCGCCACACCGGGCAGGGCTCCTGTTACTCCGGGCTGATCGGCCCAGCCGAAGGAACTGGGGTAAGGCCGGAACAGTACCTGTGGACGCGTCTTGGCATCCAGTCCGGCATCAAAGGCACGCTGCGACGCGAAGTAGCTCAAGAACTGCGGGCCTACGGGCCGGGGGCCGAGTTGATAAACATAGGTTGAGTCCCCGGTGCCTACCCATAGGATCGGCCCCTCCGAAAACAGCCTATGACGTCGCGTAATCCCGCTAAGCCGGGGGGCCGGGAGGGCGACGGTCTTGGCGTCTTCCGACCAGCCCCACGTGACATAAGCGTCGCTCACTGCGCGCTCGTGGGCTTCGAATGAACAGGCGTCCCGTTCAC
>CAYXXQ010000465.1:0-2466 GCA_964469075.1 uncultured Rhodobacter sp. | reverse complement strand
AAATTGGCCCATGTTCCGGTTGGCACATATGTCTGCATGAAAACCAATCAGGGCCGGATCAGCCAGTTCCGCGTCAACGCCGTTTATGGCGGGGCCGTCAAGAAAATGAAACTGGGCTACACCACCTGGCAGTAACGCCTGCGCCTGATTTCCCCACACTTCCCCAAACACCTGCCGGTCAAACGGCAGGTGTTTTGCTGTTGGCATGTCGTTTCCGGTCCCTGTGCGACGCGTTGCGCCTTGATGCCCGCCCCTTGGTGATTTAGGCACAGGTCAACTCCAGACGGAATGCCCTGATGTTTGCCCTTCTTTCCCTTGGTTTCGTGATCGGAATCGCCCACGCATTTGAGGCCGATCACCTGGCCGCCGTATCTGCCCTGATCAGCAAACAAAGCCGCAAGCGCGACATGATCCGCCACGGTGCGGTTTGGGGTCTGGGACATACAGTGACGCTGTTTCTTGTTGGCGGGGCGGTGCTCTTGACCGGCGTTTCCATCGGTGATCGGCTTGCCATTGGCCTTGAAGGGCTGGTCGGGGTGATGCTGGTCTTTCTGGGCGCGCATGTGCTTTATCGGCTGCACCGCGACCGCGTGCATTTCCACCAGCACAGCCACGCCGACGGCACGATGCATTTGCATCTACACAGTCACGCCACCGAAACTCGCCCTCACCGCCCCGAGGCGCATCGCCACGCCCATCCCGATCGCACCGCCTTGCGGGTGCTGGCGGTTGGCGTGATGCACGGATTGGCCGGGTCTGCCGCCCTGGTTCTGGTGGCGGCGGCCACGATGGCCTCGCCCTGGGTCGGGATGATCTATATCGCGCTGTTTGGCCTTGGCTCCCTCATCGGCATGACGATGATGAGCTTTGTTATCGCCATTCCGCTTAGTATTACGGCGCGCGGCCTGACGCGGCTGAACACAGCGCTGCAACTGTTGATCGGGCTGTTAACCACCGGGTTGGGGCTGGCGACGATCCTGGATAGCGGGCGGCATCTGCTAGGCTAGGCGCGCGCTACCCTTCGGCGCGTTCTTCCAGCAGCAACCATTCCTCTTCGGCGGCGGCCAGCTTTTGCTGCCGCTCAACAAGACCTTCGCTGGCTTTGGCGAATTTCTTGGGGGATGTGTGGAACAGAGCCGGATCACTTAGAAAGCTTTCCAGCCGGGCGATTTCCGCCTCCAGCCGCGCAATCAGACCCGGCAATTCCTTCAGCCGATGGGTTTCAATGAAGCTAAGGACGTCGGTTTCCGCAGCTTTGTCGGCGGCGTTTCCAGCCGTTTTCGGCGCGGATTTTAGCGTTGTCTGCGGGGCCAAAGCCGGGCCCGCCGGTTTTTCCGTTAACTGCCGCTGGGCCTGATAATCAGACCAACCGCCGGCATAAATCACGGCCTGCCCGTCACCTTCCATCGCTATGGTGGTGGTGGCGACGCGGTCCAGAAAATCCCGGTCGTGGCTGACCAGAATGACCGTGCCATCATAGTCATCCAGCACCTCTTGCAGCAGGTCCAGGGTTTCGACGTCCAGATCATTTGTCGGCTCATCCAGCACCAGCAGATTGCTTTCCCTTGCCAGCAGTTTTGCCAGCAACAGCCGGGCTTTCTCGCCCCCCGACAAAGCCCTGACCGGCCCCCGCGCTTGACCTTCATCAAACAGGAATTCTTTCAGGTAACCAACGACATGCCGCGGCTGGCCGCGCACCAAGATCTGGTCGTTCTTGCCTGACACGCCAAGATCGGCATCCTGCGTCAGCGTCTCCCAAAGGGTAGCATTTGGGTTCAGCGCCGCCCGGTTTTGATCAAAGATCGCAGGCACGAGGCCACTGCCCAGTTTCAAGCTGCCACTGTCAGGCTGCAAAGCGCCCGTCAGCAGATTGACAAGCGTCGTTTTGCCCGCGCCATTGGGGCCAACCATCGCGATCCTTTCGCCGCGCATGATGCGGATAGAAAAGGGTCGCAACACCTGGGTTTCGCCGTAACTTTTGCTAATTTCCTGCGCATCAACAACCAGTCGTCCTGACTTTGGCCCTGCATCGGCCTCTAGCCGCGCGACACCCTGGCGTGCGATCTGCCCGGCGCGTTGCTGGCGCAAATCGGCCAACCGACGCACACGCCCTTGATTGCGTTTGCGCCTGGCCGAGATACCTTCAACCGCCCAGCGCCCTTCGGCCTTGATCAGCCGGTTCAGCTTGTGCCGCTGCTGATCCTCTTCCTCAAAAATCTTGTCGCGCCATTCTTCAAAGTCGGTAAATCCCTTGTCCTGGCGCCGCACAACACCGCGATCCACCCACAGGGTCGCCCGGCTAAGGGCGCGCAAAAACGCCCGGTCGTGGGAGATCAGCACAAAGGCCGATCGGCTGCTGGAAAGATGATCCTCAAGCCAGGCAATCGCCTGAATATCCAGGTGGTTCGTCGGCTCATCCAGCAGCATCAGATCGGGTGCCTCGGCCACAATCCGGGCCAAAGCTGC
>CAYXXQ010000464.1:0-2495 GCA_964469075.1 uncultured Rhodobacter sp. | reverse complement strand
CAGATATATCCGATCAATTGAAGCAAATTGAGTCAAGAATCAAAATATATTTGGATGAAAATGTTGATTCACAACTAATAAAAGATTCTTTGAAACTAGAAATTCCCTTGAATAATGAGGATGAAATCCAATTAGGAAAGGATGTAGATAAATTTAGAGAATATGAAATCAAAATAGAAAGTAAGTTATCTAGATTAGAAAATGATATGAGTTTTATAGAGGATAATAATAATTGTTCCAAATGTGAACAAGCCATATCTGAAGAATATAAAGAACAAAAACGCAATGAAGGTAGACAAAAAGTTCTTGAATTCAAAAAAGGCTTAAACCAAATATCTCCTAAATTGAAAAACCTTAGATGTAGACTAGAAGATGTGAAAAAATCTCAGATTGAGACTAGAAGAATCAAGAAAGAGATTTGGAGTTGCGAAACATCCATTGAAATGAATAATGGATATTTGAAAAATCTGAATGAAGATAAAAAAGATTTAGAGAATAAAGAACTCCAGGTATCAAATTTTGACTTGATGGCTTTTGGTGATAAAATTTCTCAGAAGAAAGGAGAGATGGATAGGATAGTAGAGAAAGCAGAATTGTTGAAAATAGCAAATACCTTATTGAAAGATGATGGAATAAAAACTAAGGTAGTGAAATATTTTCTTCCTATGATAAATCATTTACTCAATGGATATTTAGAAAAAATGAATTTTCCAATCTCTTTTGAGTTTGATGAATCTTTCAATGAGAGAATTAGTTCAGCAAATAGGACATCTTTTAGTTATGGTTCCTTTAGTGAAGGAGAGAAAACAAGAATAAATTTAGCTCTCTTATTCACATGGAGAGAAATATCCAAAATCAAAAATTCCGCAGCGACTAATTTACTCCTTATGGATGAAATTCTAGATTCTTCATTAGATGGAAGTGGATTAGACGATTTCCAGGAAATTATAAAAACCCTTGAAGATACAAATATCATAATTATAAGTCATAGGACCGAAACAACATCCGCTTCTTTTGATAGATCTATTGAGGTGATGAAATCAGGAAACTTTACCAAATATATCATAGAATGAAATTAGATGTTGACTTTTTATTCTATACATGTTATAATTACATATACCAAATGAGAAATACCAATTTAATATGAGGTTAGAATTATGTCTGAATTAGAAAATATTGGAGATGAGAATTTGATTGATTTTGAAGCAATTCTCAAAAATTCACTAAATGGAAAAACAACAAATAAGGATACTTCAATTCTTATTCGTCTTCTTGCCTCTGAAAGAATTTCCTTAATTGTGAAAGATATTCCTACCGCAATGTTTGATATAGAAAATAAGGTGTTATATATTCCTAATTGGAAAGATATCGGTACATCTTTGAAAGATATGTTCATTGGTCATGAAGTAGGCCATGTCTTATTTACTCCTAATGATGAAACTCCTTGGAAAGGCGCTATTAGAGTTATAGAAGACCATAGAGTTGATATGCTGATCCAAAAAAGATATCCTGGCTTCAAAAAAGATTATAACGAAGGAGCAAAAGAACTCATTTCAAGAGATTTCTTTCAGATTGACGGTAAAGAAATCAATGAAATGAGCTTTCTCAATAGATTGAATCTTTACAGTAAAACAAATATTGATATCAATTTTTCTGATGAAGAAATGTTTTATGTCGGAAAAATGGATAATATTCTCACTTATGAAGATTCAAAAGAATTGGCCAGAAAAATTGATACTTGGTTGAATGAAGAATCCACTGAAGAATCCACTGAAGAATCCACTGAAGAATCCGGTGAAGAAAATGATGATCTTTCCACATTAGATAATATGGAAGATTTTTCAGCAAGTAAAGTTCGTAGAGTTTTGGATGAGGAAGCCTTTTTAGATGGAAAACAAGATATAAAAGAGTTTGATATCTTGGAAGGTATTCGGAACATTAGTCGTTATCAAGGAGGATTGAAGTCTGCTTATTTGAAATCAATTTCAAAATATGTTGGTTCTCTAGTAAAAGAATTTGAAATGTTGAAGCAATCTGAGGAATTCAAAAACACAAAGATTAGTAAAACTGGTATTCTTGATCTGAATAGACTTATAAATTATAAAACTTCCGATGATATTTTCTTATCAAAGGAAATATCCACTGCTATAGTTCAAAACCATAGAGTTTTAACGTTTATAGATTTATCAACTTCTATGAAAGGTGGAAATATAAAGTATGCTTTAGATCAAGCTTTTAAATTGGCTCTATTTTTGAAAAGAGTTGGTGTGAAATTTACTATTTATGGTTTTGGTGGCCGTCCGTTCATTACAAACGATGGAATTGGAGAGATGGAAATATCGGAAAGAGGGAGAGAGAATGTTCCTATAATGTTTTCTGATAAAATGTCTATTGTTGATATCAATGAAAGGATTAGTCTCTTGAAGAAATTAAAAGTTAAGCAACTTCTCCTTGGAGCAACTCCTTTGTGTTCTACTATAGCCTTTTTGATCAAA
>CAYXXQ010000463.1:0-2512 GCA_964469075.1 uncultured Rhodobacter sp. | reverse complement strand
ACGGGCCCGCGAACTGGAACAACAACATCGGGGCCCGCTGCTGCCGCCGGAAGAGTCCTCATCATGCGCTGGAACCTCCGTCTCTACGGAGACGGCCAAGCGGGCTATGAGTCAGTCTGGCGAAAGAGGCAATGCGCGGAAACTTCGGGCTCCGCTCCAGGCCGTGCGTCATCGACGCAAAATCGGCCGAACACCGAAGGCTCCTCGCGCCTGGTAGCAACATGCGAAGGTCGCGGGGAGCCGCTTTTTGAAAGGCACTCAAACAAGACAAGTGGAGATACATTCTCTTGGTACAAAAAGCACAGCGAGCATTTCGAAGCAACCTCACCATGACCGCGCGGGAGTCGAACTCTCGGAATTTCGCAAAAATTGCGCCTCGCCAACCTACAGGAATCGTTAACGAAAAGCTGGGGACGTGAAAAGGCAAAGCTGGGGACTAGTCAGAAGTTCCCCAAGCCCAAAGACGAACTTATCTTATAATTTCAAGTGGATAAGTTAAAATTGGAATGCACGGTTCTGTCTACACCGAGATACTGCCCAGTAGTTCGAACACTTGGCGCTGTTTGTCGTTGGGCGTGGTGTCGATGGTGAAGAAGTTGGAGTTGTCATCATCGCGGTGCTGGCGGCACTGGTCCCGCGTTATCGTGCTCATGTGATGAAGCAGGGTGCGGAAGCTATGGATGTCACTACCGTCGTCGAGCTTCTTGTGGAATGTCTTTTTCATCGCCTGCTTGGAGCGCTTGGCCGGGGCCACCGGGTCACGTGTTTTCTTGGCTTCCTGGTCTTCGTCCGAAAACAGCAGCGGGCGTAGAGCTTCTTTCATGTAGCGCTGAACATAGTAAGTCAACATGCAAAGGAAGATGTGTGCACGCACGCGGTCTTCCGTACGATGCCGGATCGGGCGCACCAGAAGGTCGATGCTCTTGAGCGATTTGAAAGCCCGTTCCACCGAGGTTAGATTCTTGTAGCTGCGCACGGCCTCGTCGGCATCCATCCGTTGTTCGGGTAGACTCGTGCGGATAATATAGATGCCGTCTAGTGCGGCCTCGGCGGTGATGTTTTGTTCGTCGAATTTAAAGCCGAAGCTGTCGTCCTCGATCTCAAGCGCGATGTGCTTGGCCATCTTGTACTTGTTGATCACCCGGCCCACTCGTACGCCGATTTTGTCCTTGCCTTTCAATTTTCCGCGTTCCACCATTGAGCGCACCTTATCAAGCTCCCGCTTCGTCGCTTCCAGCATTGACTCGCGTTTGTAGGCCCGCTTGCGGGCCAGCAATGGATTGCGACAGGCCACCATGCGTTCGCCGGGGTAATCCTCATGGGTGAATTCGAAAAGGTTCCGCTCGTCGAACAGATCCAGTTGCAAGGCGCCGCCCTTGAGCAGCTTGCGGATGCCGCCCGATTTGAGTGCGGTGATCCATGCCATACCGTCGATCTTGCGCAACTCGTCGATCTGCTTTTGTGTGATCATTCCACGGTCGCCAACCAGCACCATCTCGCCGATGCCGAAATCGTTCCGCACCTTTTCGGCCTGCGCCATCAGTGTGGCGGGGTCGCCAACATTCCCCTCATAGACCGATACTGAAACGGGACAGCCATGACGGTCGGTGATGAGCCCGTAATTGATCTGAAGCGTTCCTCTCTTCCGATCGCGGCTTTTACCACGTGCAGCCAGCGGACAGGTCTCGCCCTCGAAGTAACTCGACGTCAGGTCGTACAGCACTAGGTCGCCTTCTTTCAGGTGGCGTTTCGCAAGCTTCTTCTCAATGCGTTTCTGCCGTTCGAGCAGCCAGTCCATGGCGACGTAGATATCGTCCTCATCGGCCTGATCAAGATTGAGCAGTTCCGGCAGGCTTGTATCTTTCCACCAGCGGGTCATGGCGAGTTTGCTATCCGGCTCACAGATACGAGCAATGAGGGTCGCCATGATCAGGTCGCGCTCGCGGCAGGGTCTCGAGGAGATGAGCTTGTCGATACCGAGCCTCTTCATCGCAGTGAGCACAGCCTGCACATGTCCGTGGTGTTTGGAATCGATCTTTTCGAAAAGCTTGTCGACCTCGGCGATTTTCTTTCCCTTGAGAACGAGCCTCAGCATTTCGGCCTGGGCCAGAGAAAGGGAAGAGAGGTTCGCGATCGTGCGTTTCTTGACTTTTCCGTTTTCTCGGTAGGATTCACGCAGCAAAATCGCGGGCTTGGAGTTTCTATTGGGTACAATGTGAATATGCATGCCCACTTATACCATGCATCAACATGCTTGTCAGGTATTTATTTTATACTTACATGCCTACATTAATCATGCCAAAAATGAAATATTCGAGCAATATTCGTTGTGTTTTCCACCTTTTAGGGAGTTTCTACTGCCTCAAATGGCTGGGAACTTCTGACTAGTCCCCAGCTTTCGGAGACAGAGACCAAAAAACACGGTAAAATGGCTGAAATGGGCGAAAACGGTGGGATGGAAGTCCCGATGTTTGCGCAGACACGAAAGCAAGTCGAATCGGAATTCCCTTAC
>CAYXXQ010000462.1:0-2512 GCA_964469075.1 uncultured Rhodobacter sp. | reverse complement strand
AACTTGGTGATCCGCGCTTCACATTTTGAGACCTCGGCCTGTAACGGCCCCGTGATGCGGCGTTTTTCTGGGCCCTTTTTGCGCGGTGCAGGCTTGTTTGCCGCCTGACCGCTGGCCACAGCGCCGCCAGTGCCGCGTTCGGCCAGCAGCAGTTTGCGATACGCCTCCATATCCTCGTTATAGACGCTGACCTTGCCGTCCTTGACCAGCCACAGCCGATCCGCAGTCATCGACACCAGATGCGGGTCATGGCTGACAAGAATGACAGCGCCCTGATAGTCGTTCAGCGCCCGAACCAAAGCTTCGCGGCTTTGAATATCAAGGTGGTTTGTCGGTTCATCAAGGATCAGAATATGCGGCGCTTCCAGCGTGGCGATTAGCAGCGACAGCCGCGATTTTTGCCCACCGGACAAGCGCCCGACCTCGGTTTCGGCCTGTTCCGCACCAAGTCCCCCGGCAGCCAGCCGTGCCCGCAGCCGCCCCGGGGTTTCCGCCGGTCGCAACCTTCGCAGATGTTGAATCGGGGTTTCGTCCAGATGCAATTCATCCACCTGATGCTGCGCGAAATAGCCAACCCTTAACTTGTTAGAGGTCTGCATCCGGCCTTCAAGTGGCGCAAGCCGGCCCGCTAACAGTTTGGAAAGAGTGGATTTTCCCTGACCGTTCGCGCCCAACAGCGCAATCCGGTCATCCTGATCAATCCGTAGGTTCAGGCCCCGCAGCACCGACTTGCCGTCATAGCCGACTGCACAATCTTCCAGCTTGACGATGGGCGGCGAAAGTTCTTCGGGCGAGGGGAAGTTGAAGGCAATCGTCTGGCCCTCGCCCTCGATCATAATTGATGGCATCTTTTCGATCATTTTCAGTCGGGACTGGGCCTGTTTGGCCTTGCTGGCCTTGTACCGAAACCGATCAACATAGGATTGCAGATGCGCCTTGCGGGTTTCCTGTTTGCGTTTTTCGCTAAGCGCTTGTTCCAGCTTTTCTCGCCGCAGCTTGTCAAACTGGTCATAGCCGCCGGTCCACAGGGTCAGCTTACGGTTTTCCAGATGCAGAATCGCGTTGACTGACCGGTTCAGCAATTCGCGGTCATGGCTGATCACCAGCACCGTATGCGGATATTTCGCCAGATAGGTTTCCAGCCAGATCGTGCCTTCCAGATCCAGATAGTTGGTTGGCTCATCTAGCAGCAAAATGTCAGGCTCAGAAAACAGCACCCCGGCAAGGGCGACGCGCATCCGCCAGCCGCCGGAAAAATCCGCGCAGGGTCGGGCTTGGGCGGCCTCGTCAAAGCCAAGACCTGACAGGATCATGGCCGCACGGGCCTCGGCGGACCAGGCGTCAATATCGGCCAAACGCTCATGAATGGCGGAAATCCGGGCGGCATCGGTTGCGGTTTCAGACTCAGCCAACAGCGACGCGCGCTCGGTATCGGCAGCCAGCACCGTGTCAAGCAAGCTGTCATTGGTGGCCGGCGCTTCCTGGGCGACACCACCGATGCGGGCGGCTTTTGGCACACTGATACTGCCGCCTTCCAGCGACAACTCACTGGTGATCAGGCGAAACAGCGTCGTCTTGCCGGTGCCGTTACGGCCGACAAACCCCACCTTATGGCCGGTTGGAATGGTGGCCGAGGCGCCGTTAAACAGCGGCCGGCCTTCGATTGAGAAACTGACATCGTCAAAACGTAACATGGCGGCATTTGCCCTGAACCGGGGGGGGCTGTCAATTGGCCGAAAATTCCCGGCTTTTCAAGTCCCAGCCAGCATGCTAGGCAGCCGCGAAATCCCTTGGGCCAATTCCTTCAGGACTGCCCCGACCAACCGCAAAGAAAGGCCGCTTCAATGGCGATCCAACGCACATTTTCCATCATCAAACCCGATGCAACCAAACGCAATCTGACCGGCAAGATCGTCGCCAAATTTGAAGAGGCTGGCTTGCGCGTCGTTGCCTCCAAGCGCATTCATCTGACCAAAGCCCAGGCTGGCGTGTTTTACGGCGTGCATGCAGAGCGGCCGTTTTATGACGAATTGTGTGAGTTTATGTCGTCCAAGCCGATCATCGCCCAGGTTCTGGAAGGCGAAGACGCGATTGCCAAAAACCGCGAAGTGATGGGCGCAACTGACCCAAGCGAAGCGGCGCCTGGCACCATCCGGGCAGAGTTTGCGCTGTCCAAAGGCGAAAACTCGGTCCATGGCTCAGACGCGCCGGAAACTGCTGCTGAAGAAATCGCATACTTCTTTTCCGGCCTTGAACTGGTTGGCTAAGCTAACCCAAGGCGGCCGGTCTTGCCTAAAAGGCCGGTCGCAACCAAGCTGACACCCCGATTGGCGGCCAAATATGCCCGGTTGCGCCAATTTGACGAGTTATCATTGCCGCCGCTGGCCCTTACATAGTTCGGCAATTGATTGACCAAACTATGGATTGCCCGCGATGAACGATCAAAGCCACCTCCCAGACGACGCGGCGCGTAAGGCGGCGCGGTTGCCGGATGCGCAGACGGTGACGTCGG
>CAYXXQ010000461.1:0-2515 GCA_964469075.1 uncultured Rhodobacter sp. | reverse complement strand
CGAACGCTTTATACATGATTTCCGGGCGGTGGTTCCGAACCGCGCCCGAGCTAAGCTCAATCCCGTTGCAGACAATGTCATATTGATAGCCAAGGATATCAAGCGGCGGCATGGTTTCCAGTGCCTCAAGCCCGCCTTGCGGCATCGAAAACGGATTGTGGCTGAAATCGAGCGCGCCGGTGTCTTCGTCCTGTTCATACATCGGGAAATCGACGATCCAGCAGAATTTGAACTCGTTCTTCCAGGCGTCGTCTTTCTGGCTATCGGCCCAGATCGCATCACGCGCCTTACCGGCCACCGCCTGAAAACTGGAGGGTTTGCCGCCGAGGAAAAACGCCGCATCGCCAACGCCAAGGCCCAGCTGCTGGCGGATCGCCTCGGTCCGCTCGGGGCCGATGTTTTTGGCCAGCGGGCCGGCGGCTTCCATTGTGCCATCGGTTTCGCGCCAAAAGATATAGCCCATGCCCGGCAGGCCCTCTTTCTGCGCGAACGCATTCATCCGGTCGCAAAATTTGCGGCTGCCGCCGCCGGGGGCGGGGATGGCGCGGACCTGGTTGCCTTCGGTTTCCAGCAAGGACGCGAAGATTTTGAAGCCTGATCCGGCGAAATGCTCGCTGACCACCTGCATCTTGATCGGGTTGCGCAGATCGGGCTTGTCGTTGCCATACCACAGCATGGAATCGCGATATGCGATGCGTGGGAAATCCGCCGTCACGGGACGGCCTTTGCCGAATTCCTCAAAGACGCCGCGCATGACCGGTTCGATCACCTGAAACACGTCTTCCTGGGTGGCAAAGCTCATTTCCATATCAAGCTGATAGAACTCGCCCGGGCTGCGGTCGGCGCGCGGGTCTTCGTCGCGAAAACAGGGCGCGATCTGGAAATAGCGGTCAAATCCGGCGACCATGATCAGCTGTTTGAACTGCTGCGGTGCTTGCGGCAGGGCGTAAAACTTGCCGGGATGCAGCCGGCTTGGCACCAGAAAATCGCGCGCGCCTTCCGGGCTGGAGGCGGTCAGGATCGGGGTCTGAAACTCGTTAAACCCTTGATCGGTCATACGCCGACGCAGGCTGGAAATCACGCCTGAGCGCAGCATGATATTGTCGTGCAGGCTTTCGCGCCGCAGATCGAGAAAGCGGTATTTCAGCCGGGTTTCTTCGGGGTAATCAAGATCGCCAAACACCGGCAGCGGCAGTTCGTCAGCGGCGTTCAGAACCTCAAGATCGCGGATAAAAACCTCAACCTCGCCGGTTGGGATCTTTGGGTTGATCAGCTCGGGGGCGCGGGCTTTGACCTCGCCGTCGATACGGATCACCCATTCGCTGCGGACCTTTTCGAGGTCGCTGAAGACCGGGCTGTCGGGGTCGCACAGCACCTGAGTCATGCCGTAGTGATCGCGCAGGTCGATGAACAGCACGCCGCCATGATCGCGCACTCTGTGGACCCAGCCCGAAAGGCGTACGGTTTGCCCGACATGTGAGGCGTTGAGGTCAGCGCAAGTCTGGCTGCGATAAGCGTGCATGATTCCGGTCCCTTCCGGCAGAAAAATCGGTCCACGCGGATACACGCGTTTGCAAGCAGGATGTCAAGGGCAAGGCCTGTTTTCCGCAGGGTTTCTGTTGTGGCCCGGTGAGCAGCCCGGGGGTCGGTCGTTGTTTGTTCGGAAATCGCGGGCCGTCAGTCGCGGTGCGTGAATGCAAGGGCAGATCTGGCCCTAAACTTCGGATTAAGCAGATGCAAAACCGCCCGTCTACAACCAAAGTCCAATGGACGGCGGCGTGAAAACGACCCTCTTTGCAGGCGAGATATTGTTGACATTGAGTTGCATCAGACCATGCCCCGCGACCCCGAAACCACCGCTAAGACTGCCCTGCCGACAAGCCTTGTCTGGGATCCGTTCGTGCGGCTATTTCATTGGGTGCTCGTGCTGACAATTGCAGTTGCGGCTGTGACCGGGTTTCTGCTGGGCCCGCGCTGGCTGGAGGTGCATATATGGTCGGCAACGCTGGCGGTTGCGCTGGTGGCGATGCGCGCGGTCTGGGGAGTGCTCGGAACGACGCATGCGCGGTTTTCCGATTTTGTTACCGGCCCGCAGGCATTGCTGCGGCATGTGCGGCAGATGCGCGGTGGCCATGCGGCGCGGCATCTGGGGCATAATCCGTTGGGCGGTGTGATGATCCTGGCGCTGGTTGGCGCGATCCTTGGGCTGGGTCTTAGCGGCGTTTTCCAGCTTGGCGGCGTTTTCAAGACTGGCCCGCTGGCGTTTTTGCCGGGGTACAGCAGCGGCGTTTGGTTTGCTGACCTGCATGAGGTTCTGGCGATTGCGCTTGTGATCCTGATCGTCGCGCATCTGGCCGGGGCCGCGTTTGAAAGCCTGCGCACCCGTGAAAACCTGCCGCGTGCGATGGTCACCGGGCGCAAGCAGGCGCGTCCCGGTGATCATGTTTCGCAGCCGCATCTGGCACATCCCTGGCTGGCGCTGGCGTTGATCGGCCCCGGTTTGGGGCTGGCGGTT
>CAYXXQ010000460.1:0-2520 GCA_964469075.1 uncultured Rhodobacter sp. | reverse complement strand
CCCAGTCGCGCCGGATGATGATCTTGTTGTCCTTCACTTTGGCCATGCCGCGCTGATCCTGCATAAAGGTCACCAGCCCGGCGGGATTGTCGAATTTGTCGTTATGAAACTGAATGACCGCCCCTTTCGGGCCACCGTCCAGACGCGCGATGCCAGCGCGTTTGCAGACCGACTTGATCCGCACGATGTTCAGCAAGGTGTTGACTTCTTTCGGCAATTTCCCGAACCGGTCGATCAGTTCGGCGGCGAAACCTTCCAGCTCGACCTTTTCATGCAACGCTGACAGGCGGCGGTACAAACCAAGGCGGACGTCAAGATCAGGCACATAGGCTTCGGGGATCAAGACCGGCACGCCCAGATTGATCGACGGTGCCCAGGCCTCATCCGCGTCCGACAGGCCTTCCATTTCACCGGCTTTCATCTTGGCGATCGCCTCTTCCAGCATGGATTGGTAAAGTTCATAGCCGACTTCGCGCACCTGACCGGATTGCTCATCCCCCAGGATGTTGCCCGCGCCGCGGATGTCCAGATCCTGACTGGCCAGCGTGAAGCCGGCGCCAAGACTGTCAAGCGAGCCAAGCACCCGCAGGCGTTTTTCGGCAGTCCGCGTCAGGCGCACCCGTGGCTTGGTCGTAAGGTAAGCATAGGCGCGGGCTTTGGAGCGCCCGACCCGGCCCCTGATCTGGTAAAGCTGCGCCAGACCGAACATATCGGCGCGGTGGATGATCATGGTGTTGGCGGTCGGAATATCCAGCCCGCTTTCCACGATTGTGGTCGCCAGCAGCACGTCATATTTCCCGTCATAAAAGGCGTTCATCCGGTCATCCAGCTGGCCCGCTGCCATCTGGCCGTGGGCGGTGACGAAGGTCACTTCGGGGACGCGCTCGGTCAGGAACTCCTCAATCTCGTGCAAGTCTTTGATCCTTGGCACGACGTAAAACGATTTGCCGCCGCGATAATGCTCGCGCAACAAAGCCTCGCGGATGGTGACGCGGTCAAATTCGCTGACATAGGTGCGGATCGCCAGCCGGTCGACCGGTGGTGTACCGATAATGCTTAGGTCACGCACGCCAGACAGCGACAGTTGCAGCGTACGTGGGATCGGCGTCGCCGTCAGGGTCAGCACATGCACATCGCTGCGGAGTTGCTTCAGGCGTTCCTTATGGCTGACGCCGAATTTTTGTTCTTCATCAATCACGATCAGGCCAAGATTGTGAAATTTCAACCCCTTGGCCAGCACCGCATGGGTGCCAACCACAATATCGACCGAGCCTTTGCCCAGCCCTTCGCGGGTTTCATTAGCATCCTTGCCAGACACAAACCGCGACAGGGGGCGCACGGTGATCGGCAGGCCGCGAAACCGGTCTTCAAAGCTTTTGAAATGTTGCCGCGCCAGCAGGGTCGTCGGCGCGATCACCGCGACCTGCTGGCCTGATATTGCGGCGACGAAGGCGGCGCGCAGTGCCACTTCGGTTTTGCCAAAGCCGACATCTCCGCAGACCAGCCGATCCATTGGCCGACCAGCGGCCATATCCGCCAGCACGTCTTCAATCGCGTGCAGCTGATCGTCGGTTTCGGAATAAGGAAAGCGGGCGCAGAAGCTGTCAAGGTCGTGTTCTGCCACCTCCATCACCGGGGCTGAGCGCAGCGCACGTTCGGCGGCAACCCGGATCAAGCGATCCGCCATCTCGCGGATGCGTTCCTTCAGCTTGGCCTTTTTCGCCTGCCAAGCCCCACCGCCTAGCTTGTCCAGCAGCCCCTGTTCGTGGCCGTAGCGTGACAGCAGCTCGATGTTTTCGACCGGCAGAAACAAGCGGTCGCCACCGGCATATTCCAACGAGATACATTCATGCGGCGCACCCATCGCGGTGATGGTTTCCAGCCCCATATAGCGGCCAATGCCGTGATCGACATGCACGATCAAGTCGCCGGGGCTCAGGCTGTTGGCCTCGGTCAGAAAATTTTCGGCCCGGCGTTTACGCTTGGGCGCGCTGATCAGCCGGTCGCCCAGCACGTCCTGTTCGGAAATCACCGTCAGGCCGGGGGCCTGAAACCCGTGTTCCAATCCCCAGACCGCTAAAAACAGCCCGCCAGTGCCGTCCGGGATATCGTCAAAATGGCCAATAGATGACGCCCCGCCGACGCCTTCGTCGCGCATCAGATGCGATAAGCGTTCGCGCGCGCCTTCGGAGTAGGATGCCACGACCACCTGGTTTTCGGCCCGTTTCGCATTAACATGATCCGCCAATGCCCCGAAAAGGCTGGCATTTTCAACTTGCCGCTCGGGCGCGAAATTCCGCCCGATCCGTCCGCCGGCATCAATCACATTCGAGCCAAGCCCTTGCGGCAAAGCGACAAACTGACGGGTTTCAAACCCGGCCAGGGCCGCCTCAAACGCCGTGTCATCCAAGTATAGCAACCCCGGCGGGCAGGGTTTGTAAACGGAATCAAGCCGGGATTTGTTAGTCAGGGCCTCAGTGCGGGCCTCGTACTGATCGACGATACTGTCCCAACGCTCCA
>CAYXXQ010000459.1:0-2523 GCA_964469075.1 uncultured Rhodobacter sp. | reverse complement strand
GCCTGCGCATGGGTTGGGATGGCCAAACTGATAAAGAGAAAAATCGCACACCGGCTGATCATTGTAAAACCTCACTGCTCTGAATCTAGAGAGTAACAGTTTTATGACACGCTGTGGATAAAATTTCCTGAACCGGTCGAGATCGCCTGTCTGCTTGCGCTAGCCAAGCGCATATCCTACGCCACGCACTGTCCGAAGCGGATCGGCACCGCCATACTGTGATAGTGCTTTTCTCAGACGGCCAATGTGGACATCTACCGTACGGGTATCGACGTATAGATCCCGCCCCCATACACGGTCGAGCAACTGCTCACGGCTCCAGACGCGCCCGGGTTTCTCCATGAACGTGGTGAGCAGCCGGAATTCCGTTGGCCCTAGCTTGAGCTCGTCTTTGCCGCGTGTGACTTTGTGCGTCTCACCGTCCAGAATAATATCGTCAAATGCAAGTTGTTGGCCAAGCGAAGAAGGTCGCACGCGGCGCAGCTGGGTACGCACCCGCGCCATCAACTCGATCACCGAATAGGGCTTGACGACATAATCATCCGCGCCAGTTTCCAGCCCGCGCACTTTATCCACCTCTTCAGAGCGCGCCGAAAGCATGATCACCGGAGTAGAGCGTGTCTCTGGCTTGCTCTTGATGCGCCGACAGACTTCGATGCCGGACATGTTGGGCATCATCCAGTCCAGCACAATGATGTCCGGCGCCTCCTCGGCGATGATCAAAAGAGCTTCTTCCCCGTCTCTCGCACGGCTTACCGCAAACCCTTCGGCTTCGAGATTGTAGGCCAGAACTTCCAACTGGGCGGGCTCATCCTCTACGACCAAAACACGGGGCTGATCAGTGGACATCTTGCAGGTCTCCTTAGCTTGGCAATGATGTTTTGTCGCCTTTGGCGCGCGCCTCATCCGGGATCGCCCCAGTAACGAGGTAGACAACCTGTTCGGCAATAGAGGTCACGTGGTCACCCATCCGTTCAATATTTTTGGCGATAAAATGCAGGTGCATACAGGCGGTGATATTGGTGGGATCTTCCATCATGAAGGTCAGGAACTCCCGGAAAAGCGCATTATACATCTGGTCAACTTGAATGTCGCGGTCGATCACATCCTGTGCAAGCTCGGCATCCCGTGCGACATAGGCATCCAAGGCATCTTTCAGCATCCCCTCGACCTCTTTGGCCATGCGGCGCAAGGCCCCCGCACTGCCATTCACGGGCTCCATTTGGGACAGGACGCCCGTGCGCTTGGCAAGGTTTTTGGCGTAATCCCCGATGCGCTCCAGGTTGGCACTCACTTTGATGACAGAAAGCACGACGCGCAGATCAATCGCCGTGGGCGCACGCAAGGCGATCACACGCGCGGCCTCTTCGTTGATAAGTTCTTCTAGGGCGTCGATGGCTTTATCGGACTTGCGCACTGCTTCTGCACGCTCTTCGTCTCGCGTCTCAAGACTGATTGCGGCCTCAAGGATGGCATTCTCTACCAGCCCGCCCATTTTCATAATCTGTGCCTGGATCGCTTCAAGATCACGGTCGAAGGCTGATGCGATATGTTTATCGTGCATTTTTAACTCCTTAGCCGATTCGGCCAGTGATATAGCTTTCGGTGCGCGGATCGACGGGGTTGGTGAAAATGGTGGATGTCTCCCCGTACTCAACAAGGTTCCCGAGGTGGAAGAATGCCGTTTTCTGGCTGACCCGTGCGGCTTGCTGCATGGAGTGGGTGACGATCACGACCGAATAGCTCTTGCGCAGTTCATCAATAAGCTCCTCGACTTGGGCAGTGGCGATCGGGTCAAGGGCCGAGCATGGCTCATCCATCAAAAGCACTTCGGGCTCTGTTGCGATAGCACGCGCAATGCACAGGCGCTGTTGCTGGCCACCGGAAAGCCCCGTGCCGGGTGCATGCAGGCGGTCTTTTACCTCATCCCAGATCGCACCGCGACGCAGGGCGTTTTCGACAATGTTATCCAAGTCTGCCTTGTTCTTGGCCAGACCGTGGATTTTGGGGCCGTAAGCTACGTTGTCGTAGATGGATTTCGGAAACGGGTTTGGCTTTTGGAACACCATACCGACCTTTGCGCGCAGCTGCACAGGATCGACTTTGGCATCATAGATATCTTCCCCATCAATCATAATGTCACCCGTCACACGGCAGATATCAATCGTGTCGTTCATCCGGTTAATGCAGCGCAAAAAGGTCGACTTGCCGCACCCCGACGGGCCGATAAAGGCTGTCACAGTCTTGTCTTCGATTTCGACGCTCACGTCCTTGATGGCATGGTTGTCGCCATAATAAACTTGCACGTCTTTCGCTGCGATCTTGACCTCGTTGGTGTCCACTTTTCTCTCCACAATTCTCATATCGTTCATGTTCCCGCTCCCTACCATCGACGTTCAAAACGCCGCCGCAACAGCACGGCAATCGCGTTCATCGTGATCAGGAACAGCAGCAGAATGATAATGCCGCCCCATGCTTTTTCGTAAAACCCGGGGTCCGCGCGGCTGGCCCATGTATAGATCT
>CAYXXQ010000458.1:0-2538 GCA_964469075.1 uncultured Rhodobacter sp. | reverse complement strand
GCGCGATGATCAGGGTTTCGGGCAACAACATCCTGCTGTCCCCGCCGTTGATCCTGACAGAGGCTGAGACCCAGCAAATCCTTGATGCGATTGATGCAGGCCTGACCGCAGCCGCAGCCCTCTAGGCCGCCAAGACAACAGAAATCCGGGGCAAGGCCTGTCCATGCCCCGGGTAATAAGCCAGCGTTACCCCAGCAAAGCGTGCAGCATGATGCGCGGCAGTTTCGCAAAACTTGGGCGATACTGAAGCTGTGTCAGCAGTTCAGCGATTTTGTCCTGCCTGCGATTGGTGATGAACCAGGGCGGGCGGGGCAGCAGCGTCATGCCACCCGATGCCAGATTACGCGGGAAAGGCCGGAACGGTGCCGAAACAACCGTCCGCTCAGGCCGGTCGAACATGAAACTGTTATGCACAAACCCGATGCCACTGGCGACATTGTCAAGCGTGTGGCCAGGAAACGCGCCCCAGGGGCATTGCACCAGCAAAAACCCAAGCCCGGTCCAAGCATTGATCGCGATTGTGCCGTAGTGAAGTTTGGCAATCAAGGCTTCAAACGTCTTCTTGCCAATGGCACGGATCGTTGCAGGGTGGATCAGCACATTGGCCCCCAACGTGCCGTGCAACTGATCGTTGGCATAGTCTATCGCGGCCTCAAGATAGGCGGCGGGATCGGTCTGGTCGATTTCATAGGTATTGAAAGCCGGGGCAAAAATCTCGGTCTGACGGAACCAGGGATCGGAGTTATCTGTCTGCGGCACAACCAGACAAGCCGGGGCCGCTCCGCGATCAAACTTCAGCACATTGTCGCCGTGGCTGGCAAAATCCTTGAGGCGCCCGTCCGCCCCCGGATAATAGGGTTGGCGCGGATCGGATTCCTTCATCGCAGCGGCGATGTTCTCCATCAGACCATCTTTGCCTGACCAAGTCTTTGGCAGGATCAGCATCTGGCAGGCGACGCAGTTGAAGCCGGAATTATGCAGCTTTTGGGTTGCGATATGTTCGCCCTGAAAGCGCAGGTCGGCGGCACTCCACGGTCCGGGCACAACGATGGTCGGGCACACTGCCCCCAGTTCGGATGTGATCGGCTTATTAAGCTTGGGCGTGCCGGCTTTCTTGTTGGCGCGGCCTTCGTCGCCAGGCCCCCAGACGATGATGTCATGCGAGGTTTCAGCGCCGGTGATGTGTACCTGATCAACCTTGGTATGGTCGCACAGATAAGCCCCGACATCAGCCCCGCCCTTGACGATGCGCAGGGCATCGCGGTCGATCAGGGGTTTCAGGGCGGCGTTCAAAAACTCGGTCAAATAGTCATTGACCGGGTTCATCTTCAGGATCACCACCTGATGCTCGGTGAACAGTTTCTGGAAGGCATCAAGCGGCGCGATGGCGGCAATATTGCCTGCCCCCAGCACCAGCGCGATCTTGCCGTCGCGTTGATCGGTAGGCGTGTCATGGGCCGATGCGGTATGCTGGGCCAGAGTGTCCGGCGTGACACCCGGCTGCATCCAGACCTCAGCCTTGATGCCCGACAACAGCAGCCGATCCCAGATCGAATGCGGGATGACCGTAACCGCCGTCTGGCCACTGACGGTCTGACGGGTCGGCAGGTCTTGCAGATAGGTCTTACCGTCCACGCCCGACAAGGTTGAAATCAACGCGTTGCAGGCAGTCATGACGCAGTAAGGCCCTGACAACCACTCCTCCCCCACCAAGGGGGAGTTGTCGGGGATCAGCTTCTTTTTCGCCGCCGTCACGGCCCAGTCCCTGGCAACCGGCATCAGATGATCCCGGATGTCTTTCAGGATCGCGATCCGCTCTGCCGGGGTGGTTCTGGCCCAGGGGGTCTTGCCCCGTTCAAGATCCGTCAGGGCAGCGTCCAGATCAGCATGTTGGCTGGGTTGTTTTTGCAAGGCGGGTTTGGCCACGGAAAGACCCTTTCGCTAAGTTTGTCGCCGGGATCAAACGCCAAATCCCCCGCCAAGTCCATTCATTTGCCTGTGACCACACGTCAGCTTTAGGCCGGGACTTAAGGGCTGGTCAGGAGCAGACTGCGGCGTTTGGCACTGTGACCAAACCCCGCTGGTTCGGGCTTCTGCCTTTTAACCGGCCTGCAAATATGCAAGAATTTCAGAAGGACCATGTTTCAGATGGAACGTGGCGAGATATGGATATGGCGATGGCATCGGGCGATCGAAAACCAAATCAATCCAACGAACTGGCGATCCTGAAATCGGTTCTGGACGCGGAAAAAGCCGCCGCCGGCCGCATCAATGCGGCCCGCCAGGAAGGCGAGGCGTTGATCCAGGCCGCCCGCGCAGAGGCAAGGCAGATCGAGGCCCGGGCAGACGCCCGCATTCAACGCCTGCATGCCAGCACACTATCCCAGACCGAAGCGCGAAAAGGCCGGATGGCCAAGGCCTTCGCGCAGGAAAGATCGGCCTGGGAGGCCGGGGATCGCCACACCCAGATCAAAGCCGCAACCCAGGTTCTGGCAAAGCGCCTGATCGGCTGGTCGCGCGGATGAGCCGGGCAGGTTT
>CAYXXQ010000457.1:0-2547 GCA_964469075.1 uncultured Rhodobacter sp. | reverse complement strand
GCTACGATACGGCGGGGACGACATCAGCCCGCAACGGGACCTATGTGTTTTCTGGCGGCGAAGGTGGATCCGCACAGGCGCAAGTCACGGCAGTTCAGACGATCGATATATCGGGTGACACCTCAGCGCTTTATTGGGTGACCGCAGATCTTATGAAAAACTACGCGGATTCAGACAAGCCGAAGATCACATTTGAAATCCTCGACGCTGGCGGGGTGGTTCTGGCCACCGCGTCTGTCACCAAGACCGATGGTCTGATCGCCATCACGCCGGTCATCCTCAGCCTGGCCCGGCCGGGCAATGCGGCAACCGCTCGTCTCACACTGGATGTCACCCGCGGCACCGGCAGCAACAACAACGCAGCGATTGATAATGTGGTGCTGTTGGGGGCGGGCTCAGGGACCCCTGCTACGCCTGGTGCCGATGCAGTTGTTGCCCAATCGCCAAGTGGCGCGACGATCGGCATGCATGTCGCAGAGGAGTTGCTCGCGGGGCTTTCCGGGGCCTCGGTCACCTCCTCCATCACCATCCCTGACCGCGCCATTGTTCTTGGGGTTTCCAGCAGAACGATCACGGCAATTACCGGGGCAAGTTCTTTTGATTGCGGCATTGCTGGCGAACTCGCGAAGTTTGGTGGCAGTCTCGGGATTGCCGCCGACAGCACCAATGTCGGTGTCATCGGGCCACAGGCCTTCTATGCCGCCACGCCGATTGTCCTGACGGCCAATGGCGGGAGTTTCGCTGGCGGCGATGTGCGCATTGCCATTCAGTACCTCTTGCCGACCGCCCCGCAATCCTGAGTTCAGATCGATGAGGAAAACCCCATGACACCGCCCAAAATTGACGCGGGCTATGTCCGCATGCAGGAAGATGAATTTGAGGCCATGCTGGCGCGCGCCACCGAGCAAGGTGCACGCCGTGCCTTGGCCGATGTTGGTCTTGATGGCCCGGCAGCCGCCATCGATATCCATGATCTGCGCACATTGCTTGAAAGCCTGCGCATGGCGCGGCGCACCGCCTGGCAAACCGTCGTGCGGCTCATGACCACCGGGCTGCTGCTGGCACTGATTGCCGGTGTGGCGGTCAGGCTCAAGCTGTTTGGCTGAAAGCTGCCTAATCAATTGGATCCGAAACACTCACCCGTAAGTGAGTTCGATTATTCGCCACACGCGCTCGCCGAAGGTAACCAAAAAACCACCCTGTCCACCTCCCGCCATCCGGCGGGTTTTTTGTTTTGAAGAGGAAATATCATGACCACGACCTTTTACGACCATTGGCGCGATGTGCCCGAAGGGACATGGCGTTGGCCCAACTTCTCGCCCGCCGAAATCGCCTGCCGCGGGACTGGTGCGATCAAAATCAACACCGACGCCATGGACAAGCTTCAGGCGTTGCGCGATCGGCTGGGAAAGCCGCTGATCGTGCGATCCGCCTATCGCAGCCCGAGCCACAACCGTGCTGTCGGCGGGGCTGCGCGCTCCAAACACATGGATGGCGCCGCCTTTGACATCGCCATGGCGAACCACGATCCGGTCGCGTTTGAGGCGGCGGCGCGAGAGGTCGGCTTCCTCGGGTTCGGCTTCTATCCGCGCTCGGGGTTCATCCATGTCGATCTTGGTCCGGCGCGTCAGTGGGGCGAGCGGTTTCCGATCCGGGCGACTGCATTCGCCGAAGACACGCCGCGCGCACGCGAAGTGCTGGCAGATAGCCGCACGATGAAAAGTGGTGGAGCCGCCGGGGTGGCGACGCTGGGCGCGGCAGGGATTGAAGTTACACAGAACGTTCTGGCAGACACGCAATCCGCCGTTCTGCCGCTGGTGCTACACCTCGACACGCTGCGCTGGGTGTTCATCGCCGTAGCGCTCGCGGGCATCGCGGTCGCGATCTACGCGCGACTCGATGATTGGCGACGGGGGCAGCGATGATCGCCGTCTTGCTCGGCGGGATTGCCGCCAGTCCATGGGCTCGGACCGCTCAGCGGTACGGCGCAATGGCACTTACCATCCTGCTGTTCCTGCTGTCGATCCGCCGTGCCGGTGAGCGCACCGGGCGGCTTGCGGAACGCCTTGCAACAACGGAGAAAGCCAATGATATCCAACGCCGGATGCTGGAAGCGACGGCTCGCCGTCCTCGTGATCGCGACGAGCTGGTTGACCGGCTGCGCCACGGCGGGTTTTGATCCGCAAGGGCAGGCTTGCCCGCCGGTCGTGGTGTATAGCCCGGAGTTTCAGGTGCGGGCGGCCAAGGAATTGGCACTGCTGCCTGATGGATCAGCCATCGTCGAAATGATGGCCGAGTATGCGGTGATGCGGGAGCAGGCAAGGGCATGTGCAGGGCGCTTCCCCACCTAAGCCACAAAAGCCGGATGGGCCGGCACGCAAAGCCGGGTACACCGCGCACTCCGACAGCCCGCCACGCGTCCGGCCCGTAAATTCTGATTCACCGTGTCAAAGAGCGAGGAGACGAATCCCCGAAGCCAATATAGAACGGAACCGAGCGGAAAACCCGTTCCGGAAATGGGCACATTTGTGCATCCGGGCAAGGTTA
>CAYXXQ010000456.1:0-2549 GCA_964469075.1 uncultured Rhodobacter sp. | reverse complement strand
GGGATTTCCCCTGCACCTTGCTGATCAGGATCGCACTTGCGTCAACTTTCAACGCGCGGCGATCAATGTGGTGTTTCGGCCAGTTCCACTCGGGATGTTTACCGGGGTATGCGTGGAACCGAAAACCTGATGACGTCGCGAAGGGGTATAGGCGTTAAGGCTTTGCACAGGCTTAACGCGGCGTTCGCTCAAGTGCTGGTTTGGCAACGCCCCAAGGCCCTTGATCCCCTTTGCTAACCCGTCTATACGCCCCCGGTGGACCACCGCGTGGCCACAGAATCAAAATGTATCGTATTGCCGTGTTTGCCCCTTTTGTCGCTAACGGGGGGCAGTTCCGGCCAAAGGAGATAGCGACATGAAACTGCATGAATTAAGTGATAACCCCGGCGCAACCAAATCCCGCAAGCGGGTTGGTCGTGGGCCGGGTTCGGGCACTGGTAAAACCGGTGGCCGTGGTATCAAAGGCCAGAAATCCCGTTCGGGTGTGGCGTTAAACGGCTATGAAGGCGGGCAAATGCCGCTTTACATGCGCTTGCCAAAACGTGGCTTCAACAACATCAATGCCAAGCGGCATGCGGTTGTTAACCTGGGCCTGCTGCAAAAATTTATCGACGCCAAGAAGATCGACGCGAAGAAACCAATCACCGAAGCGGTGCTGGTTGAAAGCGGTCTGGTCCGGCGTGTGCGCGACGGCGTGCGGGTTCTGGCCAAGGGCGATTTCAGCGCCAAGGTTGAGCTGCAAGTCACCGGTGCATCGAAATCTGCTGTTGCTGCGGTCGAGGCCGCAGGTGGCGCGATCACCACATCAGCGGTCGCTGCGGCAGAATAAGCCTTGTGAGGGGTGGCAACGCCCCTTACATGACTATTTATTGAATTTTATCGTGCCGCGTGGCCCCGTGAATTCGGGTCGGGCGGCATGCTTGTGAAAGGGACAGAGATGGCCTCAGCAGCGGAACAAATGGCAGCCAACCTGAGTTGGAGCGCGTTTGGCAAGGCCACGGAACTGCGCCAGCGGATCCTTTTCGCCATCGGCCTTCTGATCATCTACCGTCTGGGCACGTTTATTCCGGTGCCGGGCATCGACGCGATTGCGCTGCGCGAGTTTGTTGAAAGCGCCAGCCAAGGCATCGGTGGCATCTTGCAGATGTTCACGGGTGGCGCGATCGGCCGGATGGCGATCTTTGCGCTGGGGATTATGCCCTATATCTCGGCCTCGATTATCGTGCAGTTGATGACGGCGATGGTCCCGCAGCTTGAACAGCTGAAAAAAGAGGGTGAGCAGGGCCGCAAGAAGATCAACCAGTATACCCGTTACGGCACGGTCATTCTGGCGACCTTCCAGGCTTATGCGCTGGCCGCGTCCATCGAAGCCGGGGATCTGGCGACCGATCCCGGCTGGTTCTTCCGCATTTCCACCGTGATCACGCTGGTTGGCGGTACCATGTTCCTGATGTGGCTGGGTGAGCAGATCACCGCACGCGGCATCGGCAACGGTATCTCGCTGATCATCTTTGTCGGCATCATCGCCGAGTTGCCTGCCGCCATCGCGCAATTCCTGGCCCAGGGCCGGTCGGGCGCGATCAGCCCTGCCGTGATCGTCGGGGTGATGGTGATGGTGGTTGTCGTGATCGCCTTCATCGTCTTTGTCGAACGCGCCTTGCGCAAGATCCACATCCAGTATCCACGCCGTCAGGTCGGGATGAAGATGTATGGTGGTGAGAACTCGCATCTGCCGGTCAAGCTGAACCCGTCAGGGGTTATCCCGGTGATTTTTGCCAGCTCCCTTTTGCTGCTGCCGACGACGATTTCGACATTTTCGGGCACGCAAGGCTCGGGGATCATGAACACGATCCTTGCCTATTTCGGGCAGGGCCAACCGCTATACCTGTTGTTCTTTGCGGGGATGATTATCTTCTTCTCGTACTTCTACACCGCCAATGTGGCGTTCAAGACGGACGATGTTGCCGATAATCTGAAGAACCAGAACGGGTTTGTTCCCGGTATCCGGCCCGGTGCAAAAACCGCCGATTACCTGGACTATGTTGTGAACCGGCTTCTGGCCGTTGGATCGGTCTATCTGGTGGCGGTTGCCCTGATGCCGGAAATCCTGCGCGCCCAGATGAATATTCCGTTCTATTTTGGCGGCACGTCGGTTCTGATTGTGGTGTCGGTGACGATGGACACGATCAACCAGGTGCAAAGCCATATGCTGGCGCATCAATATGAGGGCCTTATTGAAAAGTCGAAACTGCGGGGAAAAGGTAAAAAGACTAAAACCAGAAAAGGACCGACTCGCCGATGAACATTATCCTACTTGGCCCACCTGGGGCCGGCAAAGGAACGCAAGCCCGATTTCTGGTTGACGCCCGCGATATGGTGCAACTTTCCACCGGCGACATGCTGCGCGCAGCACGCAGTTCCGGCACTGACATGGGCAAAAAAGTTGCCGCGATCATGGATGCCGGCGAACTTGTCACCGACGAGATCGTGATCGGCCTGATCGAAGAACAACTGACCACCACCAAAGCCCCCGGCGGGTTTATCTTTGA
>CAYXXQ010000455.1:0-2553 GCA_964469075.1 uncultured Rhodobacter sp. | reverse complement strand
TTCGAAGGCTGGTTCGCGCTTGGCACATTATCCTGGCTCACCGGTGCCAATACCGGACGCAACACCGAGGTTCTTTCCCACAGGGTTTCTGGCGCGAATGTGATTGTCACCCTGCTGGAAGCCCCGGTGCGGCCGATCAGTGCCACCGATGCGTTCGACATCTTTGCTGGTTGCGACAAGCGTTTTGAAACCTGCCAGAGCAAGTTCGCCAACGCGATTAACTTTCGCGGCTTTCCGCATATCCCCGGGCAGAACACCATTATTCGCTATGCGGCCAAGGGTGATGCCAATGCGGGGGCGGTCTTATGAGCAACTTAGTTTTCACAGAAAACGACGGGCGGCAGTGCATCGCGTCGCGATGTGCGAGAGCCAATACCGCCCCGGCCCGCATCGTCAAGGCCACCCGCCGCTGGCTTGGCACCCCGTATCACGATCAGGCTTCGGTACGCGGCGTTGGCTGTGATTGCCTCGGGCTTCTGCGCGGTGTCTGGCGCGATGTTGTGGGGCCGGAGCCCCTGGATGACACCAGGCCGGTGCCGCCATACTCGCGCGATTGGGGCGAGGCTGGCCCGATCGAGGTTCTGGCCGAGGCGGCGCGGGCAGCCATGGTGGAGTTGGATATTTCCGAGGCCCGCACCGGCGACGTCATCCTGTTTCGTATGCGCGCGGGCGCGATTGCCAAGCATTGCGGGATTCTTTCGGGAAACAACCGCAGTGGGCGTTCCCACCGCTTCATCCATGCCTATGAACGCAGCGGCGTGATCGAGGAGCATCTCACACCTGCCTGGCAACGCCGCATTGCCTACGCGTTCCGCTTTCCCGACCCCGTAAAACGAAAGCCTGGGTAAAAAATGGCCTCCCTTCTTCTGGCCTCTGCTGGTGCCGCGATCGGCGGCAGCATCGGTGGCGCTGTGCTTGGTGTGTCCGCCGCAACCATCGGCGGCGCGATTGGTTCCTTCGCGGGCTCGCTGATCGACAGCTGGATCGTTTCATCGCTTGCGCCGGGCCAACGGATCGAGGGCGCGCGGCTTGAGAACCTGACAATCATCACCTCGACCGAAGGCGCAGTGATCCCGTGCCTCTTTGGCCGCATGCGCATCGGCGGCAATATCATCTGGGCGACGGATTTTTCGGAAACCGTCAATACGACCACGCAAGGCGGCGGCAAGGGTGGTGGGCCAAAGGTCACGACCACGGCCTATTCTTATTCCGCGTCGTTTGCGGTGGCTCTGTGCGAGGGGGAGGTTTCTGGCATCGGGCGTATCTGGGCGGACGGCAAGCCTCTCGACCTAACCGGAGTCACCTGGCGCGTTTACAAAGGCGACGAGGAACAACCACCGGACCCATTCATTGAAGCGAAGATGGGCACGGGCAATGCGCCTGCCTATCGCGGCACGGCCTATGTGATGTTTGAGGAATTGCCGCTCGAACAATTCGGCAATCGCCTTCCTCAGCTGTCATTCGAGGTGTTTCGATCCTTGAATGATCAGGACGCCATTGAGCGCCAGATTAGGGCCGTGACGCTGACCCCCGGTTCCGGCGAATTCGTCTATGCGACCGAACCGATCCGGCAAGGGACCTCTGGCGCGACAACCCCAGAAAACATGCATGCCAGCGCTGCGGCCGCCGACATGATGATCTCGCTCGATCAACTCGAAACCGTCCTGCCAAATGTGGAAAGCGTATCGCTGGTGGCCTCCTGGTTTGGCACTGATCTGCGCGCCGGCAATTGTCAGATCCGACCCGGCGTTGAAAACGCTACCAAGATCACCTCGCCAAAGCTCTGGTCCGTCAATGGTGTGACCCGGACATCTGCACATGTCGTGAGCCAAGATACTGAGGGCCGCCCGGCTTACGGCGGCACACCGGCAGATTTCGCGGTTCTGCAGGCGATCAAGGAGCTGAAAGCCCGCGGCAAACGGGTCACGTTCTATCCGTTCCTGCTGATGGACATCCCGGCAGGCAATGCATTGCCGGATCCCAATTCCGACAATGCCGCCAGCATCGGCCAACCGACCTATCCCGGGCGGGGCCGCATCACCTGTTCTCCCGCCGCCGGATTTGTTGGAACGGTGGACAAGACATCGGCAGCGGCCACAGAAGTCACTGCCTTCTTTGGCAACGCGCAGGCTTCGGATTTTGCGATTTCGGGGGAGACTGTATCGTGGATCGGCGATCCCGGTGACTGGGGCTATCGCCGTATGATCCTGCATTACGCGCATCTGTGTGTTGTGGCGGGCGGAATTGACGCTTTTCTGATCGGCTCGGAACTGCGAGGGCTGACCCAGATCCGCGACGGGGCCACAAGCTATCCGGCGGTTGCCGCCCTGAAAGAGCTTGCGGGCGATGTGGCCAATCTCGTGACGATTTCAACCGGGCTTTATCCGATCCCAGTGGATTTCACCGAGCTTTCCCTTGTGCCCTATCCCGGCGACACCCCGGCGGGGGTCATGGAATCAGCCGCTCTGAGTTGGGAGAACTGGAAATCACCGCTGCCTGCCGCCACCACCGGCACGCTCGATACCAGCGGCACCAACAACCGAACCGTATACA
>CAYXXQ010000454.1:0-2554 GCA_964469075.1 uncultured Rhodobacter sp. | reverse complement strand
CCCTTGGCGGCCGCGGTTTCGGCGGTTTCGTCAAACAGGGTATATTCCAGCTCCAACCCGTATTTCGGGGTGAACCCGGCCATGGAAGCGCGGTCCAGCACGCGCTTCAGGATCGACCTGGGGCACATATCGGCGGTCGGGCCGGTGTAGTTTGCCAGAATCAGCAGGTCATCCCCGTCTTGTGACCAAGGCAGGCGGCGGGTGGTGCCGGGGTCGATTTCCAGCGGATCGTCATGAAAATCAGCACTGTCGTCGGAAATGCCGGGGATGTGGTTTATCTCATCCGTCGGTTCCAGCGCCAGGGTCACCGGTGCCATGCCCATGCCGTTTTGTGCGATACCTTTCAGCCCCTTGGCTGACACCATCTGACCGCGCAGCAGGCCGTTGGTGTCGGTCATGGCGACAGTTGCGAACCGGCTGGCAGGGTTTGCGATATAGCCGTCTATGGTCATGGGACACCTGTTGTTTGATCTGCCTTGCCTACCTGTTCAGTAAGGCTGGCAAGGGTTGCAAGATCCTGCGGGATCCGGGTGGAATAGGCGCGCAGAAAAACCCGCAGGCCGTTGTTGATATAGCGCGCCAGCGTGGCGCGACCGGGGATGTTATCAGGCTCATGCAGGGCCTGATTGCGTGGGGCTGACAGGATCAGCCCCCACAGATCCTGCGCCGCCAGTTCAGCATCGTCAAATGCCAGCCGATCCAGGCGGCGCTGATCGTTCAGATAGGCCATCATGCCCCTCAGCACCTGGTCCGGGCCGGATCCCTGATAGGCCCGGCCGATTTCCGGAAAACGCTGAGCCTCACCAATGATCAAGCGCGCAAGCGACAGGAAATCCGGCCGCATCACGGTTTCGCCGTAGCGCCAGGCGAAGGTGTGAAGCTGCTGCACCATCGCATTGGCCGAGGGGCTTTCAAACGACAACAGCATATTGTTGCGCCGGGCCAGCATCATCGCAGAAAACAACTGCGCTTTGCTGTCAAAATACTGGTAAAGCGTTGGCTTTGAAAGGCCCGAGGCCTTGGCCACCGCATCCATCGTCGTGCCGGAATATCCCGCTTGCGAAAAAACCGCCAAGGCCGCCTTCAGGATGCGCTTTTCCCGCGCGATCCGGTTCAGTTCGCGGCGCGGAATGGCGTTCATGGCACCACCTGTGACAGGAATTCCAACAAGATCCGGTTATACTGATCCGGGGCTTCGATATTGCAGACATGCCCGGCCTCGGCGACGGTTTCAAACCGCACGTTTGGCCTGTCTGCACGGTCGTGAATTCTTGACGCAACACCTCTGATTTCATCGGGCGGGGCCAGACGGTCAAACTGCCCGGTCATCATCAGGACCGGCATTGTCAGGCGTGAAAAATCGAACTGTTCCAAAGGGTTGGTGAAACACATCAGGGCATCGCGATAAGTGTTTGAGGGGATTTTTGCCATAGAGGCAAGCAAGGTCGCGCGCATCGTTGCAACGGCGTTTGGGCCTGCCAGAACCTTGACCACAGCGGGTGCAAAACCGGCTGGCACCTGGCCAGCATTTAGCGGCACTTCGCGGCTGATGCGAAAGGCTTCACGCTCATCAGGGCCGGCTTCTGACATGCCGGTGCAGCCACCTGACAGCACAAGGCCTGCCAGCATTTCAGGATGCCGCATCGCAAACGAGGTCGCGATCCACGCGCCATAAGACAGCCCGACCAGCACCAGTTTATCCGCCCCCAGAACCGCGCGCAGCCGCAGGATGTCGGCGCAATAATCTTCAACACTGGATTGCCCGGCCCCAAGCGTGCTGTCGCCATAGCCGCGCAGATCAAGGGCTGCGGCGCGCATATGTGGCCCCACCGCCTGCAACTGCGCGTCCCAATTGCGACGCTCGCCGCCAATGCCGTGCAGAAACAGGCACAAGGTTCCGGGTTTATTCGGCGTCACCGACACGGCCAGGCGCGGCAGATCGTCGATTAGCAGGGTTTCTATCGCCAGCGGATCGGTTGTTTCAGGCGGGGCGGCTGGCGACGGGTTGCCCTCCGCCTTGGCCAATTGCGCCAGGGCGGCAATGCCGCGATCAAAAATCGCTTTGGTTCCAGCGGCGATTTCGGCCGCGCGCGGGGCGGGTGCCGCCAGGGTCGCGGTCATGGTTATCACGCAGCCGCCGCTGTTTCTGGGGGTTACGGTCAGCCGCGCTGAATAGCTGTCAGCGCCTTTGATGCCGCTGAGATGGCGATAGGCATAGGCCCGGTCGCTGTCGCTGAAATAGGTCCGTTGTTCGCGATAAACCGTGTCGTCGCCGGTGACGCTGAAGGCCCGGATCAGGCCGCCGCGCGCATCGGGCTGCGCACGCATCGTCGCGATATCCGGGTGCCACGCAGCACAGAAATCACGCGCGATTGCCCAGACGGCATCCGCCTTTGCGCTTGATTTCCCGATGCTTTGAACCTGTTCGCGCGGCATCGGATTAGCGCAGCCCTTTCAGAGTGCCGAAATCGCCGCGCCATAAGGACGAGCGCGCGCCATCCTGATCGCCGGGGGCTGTTTCCAGATCTTCCATGTCATAAAGCGTCAGGATTGA
>CAYXXQ010000453.1:0-2579 GCA_964469075.1 uncultured Rhodobacter sp. | reverse complement strand
GCGGATATCAAGCATCAGATACATCGCCCCGCTTGACGGGATCAGCCGCAGCGCGTTTTCGCCTTTCAGCACATCTTGGGCCAACAGGCGGCGCTGTCGGAAGGTGGCGGCGACGCCTTCTTCCAGATCAGCACCTTGTTGCAGCGCAAACAGGGCGGCATCCTGAATGAAGCCGGGCACGCCATATGTCGTGCAGGTTGACAGGTCGATCAGGCGGGGGATGACCTCGGCCGGGGCGACCAGCCAGCCAACGCGGCTGCCGGTCATCGCGTGGCTTTTGGACATGGTGCCGACGACCAACGTGCGTTCGGCCATGCCGGGTTGCGCGCGCGGCGTGAGATGTTCGCCCTGCCAGATCTGGGTGTCGTACACCTCGTCCGAGATCAGCCAGAGGTCGTTTTTACGGCTGAAATCGCAGATAGTTTCCATCGTGTCGCGATTGTAAACCACGCCGCTGGGGTTGTTGGGCGAATTGATCAGCAGCGATTTGGCACCTTTGGGTGCGTGGGCAAGATCGGCAGCGGTCGGCAGAAAGGCGTTTTCGGGTTGGGTCTGGATCGCCGCAGCTTTTGCTCCGACGGAGCGGAGGGTGCCGGGGTAGGTGGCATAGTATGGGTCAAGGAAAAGGGCGGTATCGCCGGGATCAAGCACCGCCATGTGGGCTGCAAACAGAGCCGCTTGCCCGCCGGGGGTGACGATGACGTTTTCGGGGCCTGTCGGCACACCCGTGCGGGCCTGCACACGTTCCGCAATCGCCCGGCGCAGCGCGCCAGTGCCGGGCACCACTGCATAGCCAGTATTGCCGGCACTGGCGCTGTCATACATCGCGCGCAGGATCTGCGCATCGGTTTTGCGGTCATGCTCCCCAATTGTCAGTTCCAGAATGTCCTGTCCGGCCTCTTTCATCTGGCGGGCTTTATAAAACACCTCCCACCCGTCGGAGCCGCCGCCGATGATGTTGGTTATCCGATGTGACAGCTGCATTCGTGCCCCCGACAGGTTAATTCGAGTGAAAAGCCAACAGGTTTCACAGGATTCGGCAAGGGCTGGTGTTGGATCAAAGCCAAAACCCTTGGCAGCGGCGGTTTTACCCTGTATCAGGGCGGGATGAACCGTACCGTCACCATTTGTGAAAATTGCATTCCCACCTGACATAGTCGGCGGGTGCTTTCGGTTGTTTTCAAATCTGATATCAAGTGATAGGCCCGCGGCGGGATAAAGCGCGCGAAAGACAGGCCCATGACTGAAATCAAGCTTTACAACACCAAGACCCGCAAGAAAGAGGTCTTTGCCCCGCTCGACCCTTTAAACGTGCGGATGTATGTGTGTGGGCCGACGGTTTATGACCGCGCCCATATCGGCAATGCGCGGCCGGTGATCGTGTTTGATGTGCTCTATCGGCTGCTCAGGCATGTTTATGGGCCTGATCACGTTACCTATGCGCGCAATTTTACCGATGTTGACGACAAGATCAACGCGCGGGCTGCCGAAACCGGCCGGTCGATCCGCGAGATCACCGATGAGACGATTGATTGGTATCTGAGCGATATGGCGGCGCTGGGGAATCTGGAACCGGATCAGGCACCGCGCGCGACCGAATATATCGACGAGATGGTGGCGATGATTGCCGAACTGATCGCCTCGGGCCAAGCTTATGAGGCCGAGGGGCATGTGCTGTTTGATGTGACGTCTTATGACAAGTACGGCTCACTTTCGGGCCGGTCGATTGACGACATGATCGCCGGTGCGCGGGTTGAAGTGGCACCTTACAAGCGCAATCCGATGGATTTCGTTTTGTGGAAACCGTCGGGGGCGGATTTGCCCGGATGGGACAGCCCCTGGGGCCGGGGGCGGCCCGGCTGGCATATTGAATGCTCGGCCATGACCAAGGCGCTGTTTGGCGCACGGTTTGATATTCACGGCGGCGGTCTGGACCTGACTTTTCCGCATCACGAGAACGAAAAGGCGCAGAGCTGCTGCGAGGCGGGTGAGGATTCGTTTGCCCAAGTCTGGATGCATAACGAGATGTTGCAGGTTGAGGGCAAGAAGATGTCCAAGTCTTTGGGCAATTTCTTTTCGGTGCGGGAGTTGTTGGATCAGGGTTATCCGGGGGAAGTGATCCGGTTTGTGTATCTCAGCACGCATTATCGCAAGCCGATGGATTGGAGTGCCCGTGCAGCAGAAGAAGCCCAAAAAACGCTTGAAAAATGGAGGGGCCTAATCGGGACCGGACCTAGGTCAGTCTCTCAAAATGTCCCAAAAGAAGTACTTTTTGCGTTGGCTGACGATCTAAACACACCAGGCGTGATCGCAGTCTTGCATCGTCTTGCAAATCAAGATCGAATTCCTGAATTGGTGCGAAGCGCTGAGTTACTGGGTCTGCTCACTTGGGAGCTAGGCGACTGGCATAGTGAGCCGGAACTGCCGGCAGAGATCATTGAAAAAATCGAAAAGGTCATTGCAGCTAGAGTGGCGGCTAAAGATGAACGAGACTACCCAAAGGCAGATGAAATCCGGGTGAAGTTACATAGACTTGGAATTGATTTGAAAGACGTCAAAGGTGGGTCGGATTGGAACTA
>CAYXXQ010000452.1:0-2592 GCA_964469075.1 uncultured Rhodobacter sp. | reverse complement strand
CGCCGTAATTGTTGATGAAGATCTGGCCTGCGCGAATGGCTTTGGCGGCACGCATTTGGCGGGCACCTGAGTTTGTCCAGACGCTTGCGACCAGACCGAAATCGGTGGAATTGGCGATTTGGATCGCCTCGTCTTCAGTGTCAAACGGAATGACGACCTGAACCGGGCCGAAGATTTCGTCTCGCGCCAGTGCATGATCTGGGCTGACCCCGGCCAGCAAGGTGGGCGGAATATAGTGGCCCTGGCTTGGGGCGTCGGGGCTGATGCTGCCCTGGGCTGCGGTTTCAAGATCAGCGCCGCGCGCCAGAAAACCGGCAACGATGTCTTTTTGCTGGCCCGAGATTAGCGGGCCGACATCAAGGTCGGCGGCAGCGGGGCCGACCTTGAGGGATCTGTAGCGTTCGGCCAGGCGGTCAAGCAGTTGATCATGGATGCTGCGCTGGACCAGCAGGCGGCTTGAGGCGGAACAGGTTTGGCCTGCGTTCTGAATACCGGCATTGACGAGAAAAGGCAGAGCGGCTTCAAGATCGGCGTCGTCAAACACCAGTTGTGGGGATTTTCCGCCAAGTTCCAACGTCACCGGGACGACGTTTTTGGCAGCAGCCGTCTGGATCAACTGACCGACAGGCACAGAGCCGGTGAAGCTGATATGCTGGATGCCGGGATGTTCTGACAGGGCGGCGCCGGCCTCTTCCCCTAGGCCGGGGACGACGTTGATGACGCCTTTGGGAAAGCCCGCCTCATCGGCGATAGCGGCAAAAGCGAGGGCGGTGAGGCAGGCCTCTTCCGCAGGTTTTAGCACGCAGGCATTGCCCATCGCCAGGGCCGCGCCGACGCTGCGGCCGATGATTTGCATCGGATAATTCCAGGGCACGATATGGCCAGTGACGCCATGTGGTTCGCGCAGGGTGTAAACGGTGTAGCCATCAAGATAGGGGATGGTTTCGCCGTGGATTTTATCAGCCGCGCCGCCGTAAAACTCCAGATACCGGGCCAGGGCGATTACGTCGGCGCGGGCCTGTTTCAAGGGCTTGCCGACGTCTGCGGCCTCAATCTCGGCCAGGGCGTCGACATGGGTCAGCACGATGCGGCCCATATGCGAAAGCAAGCGACCGCGCTCAAAAGCGGGCATCCGGCCCCATTCACCGATGCGGGCGGCTTCGGCGGCATGAACGGCTGCGTCAATATCAGCCTTGCCTCCGCGTGCGATCTGGCCGATCTGCTGGCCGGTTGACGGGTTTTCAAGCGGCAGGAAGTTGCCACCCAAAGGGGCCTGCCAGGCGCCGTCAATGAAGCATTTGTCGGTCGGATACCACAGGGCGGGCAGGGTCATGGCGGGGCGTCCTTTCGGGGGTGATTGACGGGATGCTAAGGCTGCGAGGCCGCGAAAGAAAGGGCGATTTAGGCTGACTCGCTTGCCGCCATGTCCGGCAATTTCGGCGTCGCGTCGATCAGTTGGCGGGTATAGGCGTGTTGGGGATTTGCAAAAACCTCGGCCGTTTTGCCGGTCTCGACGATCTTGCCGTCGCGCATCACCATGACCCTGTCGGTGATCGCGCGCACGACGCTTAGGTCGTGGCTGATGAACAGGTAGCTTAGGTTAAATCGGTCCGACAGATCGGCCAGCAAGTCCAGGATTTGCGCCCGGATTGAGACGTCAAGGGCTGACACCGCCTCGTCCAGCACGATCAGATCGGGGCGCAGGATCAGGGCGCGGGCGATGGCGATGCGCTGACGCTGGCCGCCGGAAAATTCATGAATGTATTTGTCCAAATCGGCGGTTTGCATGCCGACGCTGTCAAGGGCTTCGGCAATCCGCGCGCGCGCATCTGGTGGCGGGGCTGGCAGCAAATGAAACGGCTCGGCCATCAGGCGATCAACCTTCCAGCGGGGGTTGAAGCTGCCATAGGGGTCTTGAAAAACCACCTGAACATGAGCGCGCAGGGTGTTTTCCATGCCGGGTTTCACCACCTGACCAAGCAGTTTGATCTCACCGCCCTGCAACGGATCAAGCCCCAGGATCGCGCGGGTCAGGGTGGATTTACCGCAGCCGCTTTCGCCAACCAGCCCCAGGTTTTCGCCGCGATGCAGGCGAAAGCTGACGCCGTCAACCGCGCGAAAAGCTGGGGGTTTGCGAAACAGATGGGTGCGGGGCTGGGGGTAGCTCCGCTCAGCATTTGCGACCTCAAGCAGCACCTGGTCTTCGGTCTGAGGGGTGCGGTTCGGGATATGGGCCGAGGCCTCAAACAGCTGTTTGGTATAGGGGTGCTGCATCTTGCGAAAGATTGCGTCGGTGCTGCCGGCTTCGACAATCGCGCCGTTTTGCATGACGGCGACATGATCAGCAATGCCCGACACCACCGCCAGATCATGAGTGATCAGCATCAAGGCCATGCCCTGTTCCGCGACCAGCGATTTCAGCAGATCAAGGATTTGCGCCTGGGTCGTGACATCAAGGGCAGTGGTCGGTTCATCGGCGATCAGCAGTTTCGGGCGGAGGGCAATGGCAAGCGCGATCACCACCCGCTGCCTCTGCCCGCCGCTGAGTTCATGCGGATATCGATCCAGCGGAAACTGCCCGGCGGGCAGGCC
>CAYXXQ010000451.1:0-2599 GCA_964469075.1 uncultured Rhodobacter sp. | reverse complement strand
GCGATGTTCAATGGCCAAAGACAGTTGTTCAAAATCGCAGCCCCGGGCCGACATCTGGCGATGAACGGCCTTGCGGTTCTGGCTGTCGTGGAAGCGCTGGATGCTGATCTGGCAATGGCGACTTTGGACCTTGGCCAGTGGCATCCCCCGGCTGGGCGCGGCCAGCGGCACTGGATCCGGCTTGACCCGGTGGAAGACAGCCAATGTCTGGAACTTATCGACGATGCTTACAACGCCAACCCTGCCTCGATGGCGGCGGCGTTTGACGTGTTGGCCTCCAGCCAGCCGGTCGACGGGCTGGGCCGGCACAAACGCGGTCGGCGGATCGCGTTTTTGTCTGATATGCTGGAACTGGGTCCGAATGCCGCCGAAAAGCACGCCGATCTGGCGCAGCTTGCCGGGGTCAAATCCGCTGATGTCATCCATCTGGCGGGACCGATGATGCAGCATCTGCACAAGGCCCTGCCGATGGAAAAACGCGGCGAGTGGCATCCCACTGCCCAGGATCTTGCCAAGCGCGTGCACCGTTTGCTGGATGCGGGCGATGTGGTCATGGTCAAAGGGTCAAAAGGGTCGCGCGCGGCACTTGTGGTTGACGCCATTCGCAAACTGGGTCAAGCCGACGAGGCAGAGTAAAGGAACGGGCAGCATGCTCTACTATCTTAGTGAGATCGGCGATGGCGACGGGGTGTTCAACTTGTTTCGCTATATCACCATGCGATCCGGCGGCGCGTTTTTTACTGCTTTGCTGTTTGGGTTCATCTTTGGGCAACCGTTGATTAACCTGTTGAAACGCAAGCAATCCAATGGCCAGCCGATCCGCGAAGACGGCCCGGAAAGCCACATCCTGGACAAGGCCGGCACCCCAACGATGGGTGGAGTGCTGATCCTAGGCGCGCTGATCGTGTCAACCGTGATCTGGGCGCGTCTTGATAATGCCTATATCTGGATGATCCTGTTTGTGACTGTGTCGTTTGGGCTGGTCGGGTTTGCCGATGATTACACCAAGGTCACCCGCAACAACACCAAGGGCGTCTCGGGGCGCGTGCGCTTTGGCGTTGGCCTATTTGTTGCCGCGATCGCCGGTTTTTGGGCGATGTATCAGCATGGCATCACGGATGCCGAACTGATCCAGCGGTTTCCGGATTACATGCCGTTGTCGGGTAAACTGGCCTTTCCGGTCTTGAAAGACGCGCTGATCAACCTTGGCATTTTGTTCGTTCCTTTTGCGATGATCGTGATCGTTGGTTCTGCCAATGCGGTCAATCTGACCGATGGTCTGGATGGTCTGGCGATTATGCCGGTGATGATTGCCGCCGCGACGCTTGGCGTCATCGCTTATGCGGTCGGTCGGGTCGATTTCACCCAATATCTGGGTGTGCATTACGTGCCGGGCACCGGTGAAATTCTGGTGTTCTGCTCTGCCTTGATCGGTGGCGGGCTGGGATTTTTGTGGTACAACGCCCCGCCCGCAGCGGTGTTCATGGGCGATACCGGATCCCTGGCGCTGGGTGGTGCATTGGGCGCCATTGCCGTTGCCACCAAGCACGAGATTGTACTGGCCATCGTCGGCGGTCTGTTCGTGGTCGAGGCGTTAAGCGTCATCATTCAGGTGCTTTATTTCAAGCGCACCGGCAAGCGGGTTTTCCTGATGGCCCCGATCCATCACCACTATGAAAAGCGCGGCTGGTCAGAAAGCCAGATCGTGATCCGCTTCTGGATCATCGCACTGATCCTGGCGTTGATCGGCCTTGGCACGCTGAAATTGCGGTAAGCGTTTTGCGTTTTATTTGATGCCACACCATCGCAATTCACCCGGGTTTGGGGTGAATTGCGATACATATCAAACGCAAAACGCTCTATGTGGCAACGGTTCGCAAACTGCGCCTCAATTGATCTTTATCAACACGCGTACGCCGGTTTCAGGGCAAGCTTTTGCAGGCTTAATCCTCTGAAAAGGGCACGTCATGTTTGGCGGATTTCTGAAATGGCTGCTGTTTCTGGCACTTGCGGCCCTTGTTGCTTGTATCGCGGTTTACGTGAATTTCTCGCGCGACATCTCCGCCCTTAACGCGCGGCTGATACAAGACGCGCGCTATGTCAAAACCCGCGCGGGGCTTTTGGAATATGGCGAAAGCGGATCAGGTCCGGCCGTGCTGGCGATCCACGGTGCGGGTGGTGGGTTTGATCATGGGATGGTCCTGGCGCGGGGATTTGGCGCCGAGGGCTACCGCTATATCGCGCCGTCGCGCTTTGGCTATCTCGGCTCGGCCTTTCCCACTGTCGCCTCTACCGCCGCGCAGGCGGATGCTTTTATTGATATGCTGGATCAGCTTGGCCTTGACAAGATTGTGGTTCTGGCAATGTCAGGCGGCGTGCCGCCCGCCCTGCAATTGGCCGAGCGTCATCCTGAGCGCGTGGCTGCCTTGGCGCTGCTTTCCTCGGCCCCGTTCACGCCGCTTCAAACCCAGCAGAACGATCTGCCGATCCCGATCTGGCTTTATCAATGGTTGTTCCGGGCCGATCTGCCGTTCTGGATCCTGCAAAAACTGATGCCCGGCCAGTTGGAGGCCGCTTTTGACATGCCGCCAGACGCGCG
>CAYXXQ010000450.1:0-2600 GCA_964469075.1 uncultured Rhodobacter sp. | reverse complement strand
GGAAAACCGGATCAGATAGGTGCCAACACCCAGCAAGATGATCACCGTCCAAAGCGTCGTCTTATCGGTAATCATTTCGCCCGCCTTTCCAGCCACAGTTCCACCTGAACCCCGGCGATCATTGCCGCAACCGCTGCTACGATCAGGCCCAGCGAATAGGGAACCCAGACCAACGCCAGCGCCCCGATCACCGAAACCAGCGCGGCCACAAAATGCGGCAGGCTGCGCATCATCGGGGCCGTCAGGGCGATGAAACAGATCGGAATCGCAAAATCGAGCGAGTATTCCGGCGGAATAGACTCCCCGGCGACCGCGCCGATATAGGAAAACACATACCAAAGCGGCACGATCGGCGACAGGCAACCAAAGTAGTAAGCCACCTTCTGGCCTTGGGTCATCTCAGGCGCTTCTTCGTATTTCTTGAACGCCACGGCAAAGGCCTGATCGACCATGAAATAAGATACAAGCGCCCGCATCCCAAGCGAGGTGCCCCCCAAATGCGGCACCAAAGCTGCCGAATACATCGCCATCCGCAGGTTCACTGCCAGCGCTGTCAGCAGCACGATAAAGGTCGGGGCCTCATCCAGCATCAAGGCAATCGCGGTGAACTGCGCCGCACCAGCCACCACCATCACCGTCATGGTCATGGCTTCAACAAGATTCAGACCGGCCTCGGTCGCGACCACGCCAAACAGAAGCGCGAAAGGGATGACAACCAGCACAAACGGGCTGCCGTCGCGAAAACCGATCCAATAGACGGATTTGGGGTTGGTGATGCTCATGCGTTGGCTCTAGATTAGGGTGGATCATTGCTAGGCCAAAATCCAAAGGGATGTAAATAGGTGATACCTGCTGACCTATCAGAAATAACGCCAGAACATGCATATAGCCGCGCGACGCTTTGTCAGCCCTCGCCTTCACTGCTGAAATCCGCCACCACCGATCCCGGAAACTCCGCATGACCCGGCCGCTTGGCATCATCTTGGCAGGCGGCCTGTCGCGACGCATGGGCGGCGGCGACAAGGCCCTGCTGACGTTGGCGGGCGACCCCTTGCTCGCCCATGTCATCCGGCGCATCCGCCCGCAAGTGGCCGATCTTGCCCTTAATGCCAATGGCGATCCTGACAGGTTCAAAGCCTTTGGCCTGCCGGTGATCGCGGACACGATTTCCGGTTTCGCAGGTCCGTTGGCCGGGGTGCTGGCCGGACTTGACTGGGCCGCGACAAAAGGCACCAGCCATATCGTCACCGTCGCCGCCGACACGCCGTTTTTCCCGCAAGACCTTGTCACCGGGCTGGAAAACGCCGCCCGCGATCAGGCCAAGCCCATCGCCCTGGCCCTCACCAAAGGCGGGCCACGCGGCGTGTCGCGGCATCCGACCTTCGGTCTTTGGCCGGTCGCCTTGCGCGATGATCTGCGCGCCGCCCTCAAGGGCGGCACCCGCAAAGTCGTGGCCTTCACCGACCAGATCGGCTGCGCTGACGCCCTTTTTGCCAGCGACGGGTTTGACCCGTTTTTCAACGTCAACACCCCTGACGACATGGACACTGCCACCAAAATCCTGCGCGATCACCCCAGTTTGGCTGATCCCGCAATGGCGCAAGGCCAGGTCTGACTGATGCAACCACCGGCCCTTAAGAACGACTGTTTCGCCCTGCCCCCCGGCGTCGACTGGACCCCGGTTGACACAGCGCTTGATCTGCTGAAATCCCGGTTGTCAAGCGTGGTTGGCAGCCAGCAGATCGACCTGTCAGACGGGCTGGGCCGCATCCTGGCGCAGCCGATCTTCGCCGCCCGCGCCAATCCCCCGACCGCAAACTCGGCGGTGGACGGATTTGGGTTTGCCCATGCCTCGGTCATCGCGACTGATGATGCCGATGTGCAGGAACTGCCGCTGATCCAGGGTCGCGCCGCTGCGGGCCAGCCCTATGACGGCCAGGTGCCCGCAGGCCACGCGATCCGCATTCTGACCGGCGCGCGCATCCCCTTAGGCGTCGACACCGTGATCCTGGAAGAAGACACCACCAGCCGCCAGGACCGCATCGCCTTTCGCGGCGGCCTGAAGAAAGGCGCCAACACCCGCAAAGCAGGCGAGGACGTCGCAAAAGACGCCCCTCTGTTTGACGCAGATCACCGCCTTATGCCGCAGGATCTGGCCTTGCTGGCCGCCACCGGCATCGCCAAAATTCCGGTTCACACCCGTCTGAAAGTCGGCGTCTTATCCACCGGGGATGAGCTGATCGCCACCGGCCAACCCCCCGGCGAAACCGGTGTTTACGACGCCAACCGGCCAATGCTTTTAGCGCTGCTTGATCGGTGGGGCTATCAGCCGGTTGATCTGGGCCACGCCCGCGACGACCGCGATTTGCTGCGCGCGCATCTGGATCAGGCCGTCACCGAGGTTGACGCGATCCTGACCTCAGGCGGTGCCTCCGCCGGGGACGAAGATCACCTGTCTGCCCTCATGCAGGCCGAGGGCCAGCTGCATTCCTGGCGGATCGCGATCAAACCGGGGCGACCCCTGGCGCTGGGGCAATGGCAGGGTGTGCCGCTGTTTGGCCTGCCCGGCAACCCGGTCGCGGCCTTCGTCTGCACCCTGA
>CAYXXQ010000449.1:0-2628 GCA_964469075.1 uncultured Rhodobacter sp. | reverse complement strand
GAAAGAACGCTCAGTCATGGAAGCCCAATACCGCTGGCGCGGTCGCCAGAAACGATGCACTACGCGCATCGAAATACCTGGGCAGCGCGCTCTGGTAAAAATGGGTGGTTACCACCGTCGGAGCCGCGTCGAGACAAACCCTCTCGGGATCATGCTGCGCATAACCCTGCCGGGCAGCGGATGCATTGCGTGAAACTGCTCGGCCAACGCCTCCCTCTTCGCTGCAAGCAACGACTGCCGGGCAGTGCATGGCGCGGGACTTTGATCGTCAGGTCGCGGAGGTCCAAATTCGCATCGCCGTCATGAACGGTTACACCGCGCTCGGAATCCCTGTCACACAGGCCATGAGGTGAATCCGTCTGGGAAAAGGGGAGGTCTGTCCATCACCCGATTTGTGCAACAGAGTCCCCCGCCGGTGCCTGTGCCTTTCAGTTCTGCGCGGCATCACCCCCGACAATACGCTCATCGATTTCCGGATCGTCCCAATTCCCCGCGACCGCCATCCAGCGTTTGATCGTGGCCTGCAGCCCCGGTTCATCAGCGCAAAGGTGAAACGTATAGATCCGGTTGACGATATCCCGCATGAGGTCGCGCATTTCGTCATCCGTGATACGCGAAACTTCGGCCCAGGGGATCTGGTTACCATCGGCGTCGACCACGGTCACGTCGCTCCAGTCGCCGGTTTTGGTGACCGGCGTCTTGCCTGCATGGATAGTCTCAAGGTGGGTATTGCGCACGCAGAGCATCGCCATTGTCTTGGCCAGCTTGCCTGCGATGCGCTTTTCATCGTCATGCTTCATGCTGTGAGAGTACTGGATGCCCGCTATTTGCGCCATGCATTCCAGCGTGCCTGGTTATTCGCGCCGTTGACATGCCCGCGCCTGGTCCCGGAGGACCGTGTAGTCGGCGAGCCAGCCGACGATCACCGCGCCCTTCGGCAGAGCAGCCACCTCTTCCGCAACCCGCACCTGCTCGGCCCGACTGTAATCCACGACCGGCGGACACGCGTCCGGCCCAGCTTGTTCAAAACCCGCCGTCGTGCAGCCGGTCAACCAACTCGTCGCAATCACGAGGGCGGCGAGCCGCCGCCTCCAGCATCCGGCGTTGAATATCATTTGTTTTCTCCGTGGTTTCAATGCGTTCGGCAAGCCGCCCCGTGCGCTCACCGGCGCGGCGGATCGACAGCAGGAACAGCAGGATGGTGAGTGCCATTGCGCCGTACCGCAGAGCGGTCCGAGCCCATGGACTGGCGGCGATGCCACCCAGCAAGGCGGCGATCATCGCTGCCCCCGTCGCCAATCATCGAGTCGCGCGTAGATCGCGACCGCGATGCCCGCGAGCGCTACGGCGATGAACACCCAGCGCAGCGTGTCGAGGTATGGCACCAGCGGCAGAACGGCGGATTGCGTGTCTGCCAGAACGTTCTGTGCAACTTCAACCCCTGCCGCGCCCAACGTTGCCACCCCGGCGGCTCCGCCACCTTTCATGGTGCGGCTTTCTGCCAACACCTCGCGCGCGGGCGGCGTGTCCTCAGCGAAGGCGGTCGCCCGGACCGGAAACCGCTCACCCCACTGACGCGCCGGGCCAAGATCGACATGCATGAATCCCGAACGCGGGTAGTAACCGAACCCGAGGAAGCCCACCTCCCGTGCCGCCGCCTCGAACGCGACCGGATCGTGGTTCGACATGGCGATGTCAAACGCCGTGCCCAGCATGTGTTTTGATGCTGGAGCGCCGCCAACCGCGCGGTTGTGCTCGGGGCTGCGATAGGCCGAGCGAACAATCAGCGGTTTGTCGAGGCGGTCGCGCAACGCCTGCAACTTGTCCATGGCTTCGGTGTTGATTTTGATCGCACCTGTACCGCGACAGGCGATTTCGGCCGGTGAGAAGTTGGGCCAACGCCAGGTTCCTTCGGGCACATCGCGCCAATGGTCGTAAAAGGTTGCGGTCATGGGTACTCCTCTTCAATACAAAGAACCCGCCGGATGGCGGGAGGTGGACAGGGTGGTTTCTTGTTGCTTTCAGCCTGCACATGTCGCGTTAGGCAGTCTCAGCCGAACAGCTTGAGCCTGACCGCCACACCGGCAATCAGCGCCAGCAGCAGCCCGGTGGTCATGAGCCGCACGATGGTTTGCCAGGCGGTGCGGCGTGCCATCCGCAAACTTTCAAGCAATGTGCGCAGATCATGGATGTCGATGGCGGCCGCGGGGCCATCAAGGCCAACATCTGCCAAGGCACGGCGAGCGCCTTTCTCGGCGGCGCGGGCCAGCATCGCTTCGAATTCATCTTCGGGCATGCGAACAAAGCCCGCGTCGATTTTGGGCGGGGTCATGGAGTTTTCCTCGTCGGTCCGAAATCAGGATTGCGGGGCGGTTAGCAGCAGATACTGAACGGCAATCCGCACATCGCCGCCAGTGAAACTCCCGCCATTGGCCGTCAGGACAATTGGTGCGGCGGTATAGAAGGCCTGTGGCCCAATGACGCCGACATTGGTGCTGTCGGCAGCAATCCCCAAGCTGCCGCCAAACTTTGAGGCCTCGCCGGCAATACCGCAATCATAGGAACTTGCCCCGGTAATTGCCGTGACGGTTCTTGTGGAAACCCCAAGAACAATGGCGCGATCAGGGA